>JAYVVU010000435.1:0-2568 GCA_043786755.1 Actinomycetota bacterium | reverse complement strand
TTCCGACAACCAACCGCGGCCGTTCGAGCAGCTCGGGCTGATACGCCGCAAGTTCTTCGAGCAGCACGCGCTCTTGTTCGTGCGGGTCGACACCGTCGATCGCGGCGAGGTCGACCATCACCAACAACGCACGTGCGCGCTCGATGTGCTTGAGGAACTGAATCCCTAGACCGCGACCCTCGCTGGCGCCTTCGATGAGACCGGGAATGTCGGCGACGACGAACTCAGCGTCGTTGTAGCGCACGACACCAAGGTTCGGTTCCAGCGTGGTGAACGGGTAGTCGGCGATCTTCGGCTTGGCGGCGCTGATCACGCTGATCAACGTGCTCTTGCCTACGTTCGGAAAGCCGACCAACGCCACGTCGGCCATCAGCTTGAGATCCATCTTCAGCCATTGCTCTTCGCCGTGCTCGCCCTGTTCGGCGAACGTCGGCTCCTTGCGCCGGTTGGAGAGGAACTTGGCGTTACCGCGGCCCCCGCGCCCACCAGCAGCGGCCATCCAGCGGTCGCCGTGATGCGCCAGGTCGGCCATCAGCGCGCCGGTGTAGAGGTCGGTGACGACGGTTCCTTCCGGAACCTCGACCTCGAGATCTTTGCCGCGCTTGCCATGCAGGTCTTTGCCCATCCCGTGCACGCCATCCATCGCGCGGCGGTGCGGGTGATCGCGAAAGGCGAGCAACGATGCGCAGTTACGACTGGCCACGAGCCACACGTCGCCACCCTTGCCGCCATCGCCGCCGTTTGGGCCGCCCATCGCGGCCGGGCCTTCACGACGAAACGCGACGCAGCCCGCGCCGCCGTCGCCACCGCGGGCATTCAGCTGCGCTTCGTCGACGAACCCGCTCATAGGACGTTCCAGGCTACCGATTGTTGGCGGCGGTACCCTTCGATCCATGTCAGGCATCGATGAACGGGCCGAGCGCTGGGCCGCGACGATGTCGGGTTACGGCAAGGACGGCGTGCACTTCGCCCACGCCGATTCGTGGGCGGGCAGTGGCAGCCGCCTGCTCGTGACGCGCGAAGCACGCGAGGAACGGCAAGCCGCGACCCAGGCCACCCTCGCCACCAAGGCGTTCGGTGCTGGGCAACGAGCGATCGAGGAAGCCCCCGACGAGTGGCGCACCTGTTTCGAGCGCGACCGCGACCGCATCCTGCACGCCACCTCTTTCCGACGCCTCGCGGGCAAGACGCAGGTGTTCGTGTTCCCCGACGATCACCAGCGCACCCGGCTGACACACGCGCTCGAGGTTGCGCAGGTCGCAACCTCCGTCGCCCGAGCGTTGGGACTTAACGTTGCCCTCACCGAGGCGATCGCGCTTGGCCACGACTGCGGGCACGGCCCGGGCGGCCACGCAAGCGAAGACGCGCTCTCCCCCTTCGTGCCCGGCGGCTTCGATCATGCGCTGTGGGGTGCCGACGTCACGCTCGTCGGGCTCAACCTGTGCGAGGAAACGCTCGACGGAATCCGCAACCACAGTTGGAGCCGACCGGCGCCAGCAACACCCGAGGGCGAAGTGGTCAGCTGGGCAGATCGCATCGCGTACGTGTGCCACGACTTCGAAGACGCCGTGGCCACTGGCGTAGTCGCCGCCGACTCGCTACCTGCGACGGTTCGTGAGCGCTGCGGCATTGAACGGCGCGAACAGTTGGGCGCGTTCATTTACGGGATGATCGACGCCGCCAAGCTCAGCGACCGCATCGGGATGACCGAAGCCACTGCGGAAGCACTCGCCCAGTTCCGCAAGTTCAACTACGAACGCATCTATCTACGACCAGAGTCGGTCGCGCAAGCAAGCTCGGTCATCGCGCTGCTGCGCGCACTCGTCGAGCACTTCGCCAAGAACCCGGCACTGCTGCCCGACGCGCACGATCACTCGGCTGGCAGCGCTGGCGCGCTACATGCAGCCGTTACATACGTAGGTGGAATGACCGATCGGTTCGCCTGCCGACAAGGCATCGCGTTGCTCGACTGGCCGCGCGATCAACTACCGCGCGGAATAGATACGCCGATCTAGCGGAGTCACAGGTCTGGTGAGATCGTTCGCAGCCATGCGCCCGAGGTCACGTCTGGATCTCGAAGGTCGGCGAAAGCGTCGCCGCGGAATCTGTCCAGATCACGTCGGCGAGCAGCCAAAGCCGCATCCTGGGCGAGAGCCTCGTTAATGGTGTCGCGCTTTGAAGTTGCTCCAAGCGAAGGTTGCCACAGTGGGTAACCTTTCGACGTGACATTTACTCGGATCACGATTGACTCGGAACGGATGGGCGGACTGCCCTGTGTGCGCGACCTTCGTTTTCCGGTCGCGTCGGTTGTGGCGATGGTGGCCGATGGAATGACCAACGCCGAGATTCTCGCCGAGCATCCCGATCTTGAGATTGAAGACATCACGGAGTGCCTTAAGTTCGCGGCGCTCGCGGTTCAGGAGCGCGAGCTGCCCCTGCGTCAGCCGGCGTGAGGTTTCTCCTCGACGAGAATCAATCTCCGGCAATGGTCGAACTACTCGCTCGACATGGACACGACGCTGTCCACGTCCGCGATGTCGGCCTCGCTCGATCTCCGGATGCCGCGAT
>JAYVVU010000434.1:0-2569 GCA_043786755.1 Actinomycetota bacterium | reverse complement strand
ACGTGAAAGGAAAGGAATCTGCCATAGACCAAGGCTACGTCCGCGCATAGGTTTGTTCGATGCCCGACGCTTCGGCAGACGATGTGGTCATCACCTGGCATCACGGACTGATTGCGCGGTGGTGGACCAACTTCAATCTGGACGGTCCGGAGATCGAGTTCTTTCGTCCGTATGTTGCGGCCCGCCAACCTGCGCTCGATGTTGCGTGCGGAAGCGGACGGCTACTCGTGCCTTGGATCGCAAGCGGCTTGGACGTCGACGGTGTCGACGCATCGGCCGACATGATCAGCGCTTGTCGCGATGCCGCCAGCGCAGTGGGCTCCGCGCCGAACCTTTACGTGCAGCCAACGCACCTACTCGAGCTTCCCCGCCGGTACGGAGCAATTGTCATGTGCGGTTCACTCGGGTTGGGCGCGACCCGCGAGCAAGACCTTGAAGGTCTTGGCCGCATGCGTGCACACCTACTCCCAGGAGGACAGCTTGCGCTGGACTACGAGGTAGGCGAGTTTGATTTTGATCAGTGGAACTCCAAGGGCGGCGTTCGTCCCGCAAACGAGGAACCGCCAGAAGCAGCAGATCGACAGATAGCTCCTGATGGTTTCCACTACGCGCTGCGGCACCGCATCACAGCCTTGGACATCGACGCCAAGAGCGCGATGCGCGAACTACAGGCGTGGCAGTGGCGAGGCGACGAATTGATCGCTCACGAGACTCACAAGCTCGCTGTCAATATCTACTCGCCGGACGAGATCGTCAGGCTTCTCGAGCAGGCCGGCTTCATCGATGTGCGCGTCGTAGGCGGTTATCACGGTGGCGAGCCCAACGGCGACGAGGAGTTCCTCGTGTACCTCGCCACTGCGCCGTAAGACCTCAGTGCCGTTACGACTTCCCGCGTGAACCGTTGAACGCCTCTGCGACGCCCTTCGTATTCGCACCGGCCCCGGCTTCTAGCTTGAATGATTGCCCGCGCACGCCGAGTTCAACGACGCTGCCCAAGAGCAGTCGCTTTACCTTGATCGAGTCGACCTCAGCGAGCGGGACGGCACTCAGCAGCTCGGTGACTCCGCCGCCGACACCCATCCCGACCTGGGCGCCCATTCCAAGCGACAGCAATCGCTTCTGCGTGATCGCCAATGCCATCGGACTGCCGAGCTGGAAGCCTGCGCTGGTGGCAGCAGCTGCCGCCTCGTGCACCTGATGCGCACCTAATGGCCTGGCCCCCGCCATCTGCTGCGTCCAACCGCGCGGTCGCGCGACGAAGGCGGCGACTACTTCTTCGCCCACCTCGAGAAACTGCTGCGCGCCCTCTTTGATCTTGTCTTCCGAAGCCATTTGCGATCCTCCAATTCTCAGCTGGTCAAGCAAGACCGTAGGCCGACCGCCCGGGGGATTCAAGCGGCGTCCGAAGTCGTCGTTGGACGCGGAACGATGGCACCAACGACCGCTTCCGCGCCCACGGGCGCGAATTGGTGACGAAACCGACATCGAAGCGCGCTCGTGGGCGCGATTCGGCACGCTGCGGGCTAGTGCGCGCCTTGCGACGTGCCAGCTAGGCCGCCCGTTGCGTTCAGGCGGGCGTGGGCACGGCTGAGTGCAGACTCGGCTTCGGCGTCGTGTTCCTTCTGCAGTAACACCTCGGCAGCTTCCTTCGCGCGCAATGCTCGGTCGCGATCGATCTGATCGCCGAGCTCTGCAACGTCGCTCAGGATGCTCACCGTGTTGCCACTCACTTGCACGAACCCGCCGTGCACGGCGACATCGAGCACCGTGTCGTCGGCGAGCGTGATACGTGTGTGGCACTCGGTGAGCGCGCCAAGAAACGGTGCGTGGCCGGGCAGGAACGCGATCTCACCATCGAGCGTGCGTGTAATCACCTGCTTGGCCTCGCCGGAGAACAGAACCTTCTCCGGCGATACCAATTCGACCTGCATCGTTGCCATCGTCAGCTAGCGCCCTCTTGCAACGACTTCGCCTTCGCGAGCACCTGCTCGACACCGCCGACGTTCAAGAACGCTTGCTCTGGAACCTCGTCGAGTTCGCCGTTGACGATCGCTTCGAAGCTCTCGACAGTCTCGGCAACCGGAACGGTTTCGCCCTTGACGCTGGTGAACACTTCGGCCACGTAGAACGGCTGGCTGAGGAAGCGCTGCACCTTGCGAGCACGGCTCACCGTCAGGCGGTCTTCTTCCGACAACTCGTCGAGACCAAGAATGGCGATGATGTCTTGCAGTTCCTTGTAGCGCTGCAGAATTTCCTGCACGCGACGGGCCACTGAGTAGTGACGCTCGCCGACGACCTCAGGCTGCAAGATCGTCGAGGTCGACGCCAACGGGTCGACCGCTGGGTAAATACCCAACGAAGCGATCTGGCGGCTGAGCTCGGTGGTGGCATCGAGGAATGTAAACGTCGTGAACGGCGCCGGGTCGGTGTAGTCGTCGGCAGGTACGTACACGGCCTGCAGCGACGTAATCGAGCGTCCGCGCGTCGACGTAATGCGCTCCTGGAGCTGGCCCATCTCGTCGGCCAGCGTCGGCTGATAACCCACGGCCGAAGGCATACGGCCGAGCAG
>JAYVVU010000433.1:0-2577 GCA_043786755.1 Actinomycetota bacterium | reverse complement strand
GGCGCCAACCGTTGTACTCCGGGCCGGTGAGCTTGGGGTTGTTGCCCTGCGCGGCGCGTTGGCGCGAGGTCCAGAAATCGGTCAGTGCCTCGTCGCCGAGCGCGGCGACGGCAGCTTCAATGCGTGCGTTGAAGCGACGCGTCGATTCGCCCTCAATCGGCGCCAGCGGGCTGCCGAACACCACCTTGGTGGTTCCACGCTTGAGCCGCTTCATGCCCTTGCCGTAGATGCTGCCGGTGCCATCGATGAAGACGGGCACGACGGCGGCACCCGTGCGATTGGCGAGGTACGCGGCGCCGCCTTTGAACTCTTGGCCCCAACCGTCTGGCGAACGTCCGCCCTCGGGGTAGATCACGACGCTCCAACCGTCTTCTATGAGACGGCGCAGTTCGTCACTGCTCTTGCGACTGGTGACTTCGCGATCGATCGGAAACGCATTCAACGTCAGCGCCGCGAACGCACCCTTGACACGCGTATCGAAGAAGTAGTCGGCGGCGGCAGCAACGACGAGCGTCGAGCGCCACGGCTCGGGCACCACGGTGATGATCAAGGGCGTGTCGACGTGGCTGTGATGGTTCGGCGCGAAGATCACCGCGGGCGTCTCGTCGAGGCGCTGCAGATCGGCGAGGCGATCGAGCCCGACCACTTGCGGGCTAGCCACAACCTTCACGAAGGCGCGAATGGGGCCGTTAGTGACGATTGTTCGCGCTGCTTTGGCGACGGAAGAACGCGCCCAGCTGGTTTCGAAATTGGCACCAAGCTTGCTCGGGTCGGCGGGGACGACCATGCCCTTGGGCACCATCGGCTTGCGATAGGGGAAGCCGAGCCCGCGAATCGGACGCAGTGCTGAACGCACGGCGCCGCTCGCGGCGTCGCCGACTTTGACGACACGGCGCAGTTGGCCGAGCGAGTGTAAGCGCGTTGGCGCGGAATTCTTCACGGTCGTTTCCCTGAACGTCTCACTGAACGTCCGCGATTAGCAGTGCAGGGACGTGAAGGTGCGTGATGGTTGGCGCGCGGCCAACAACATCGCTGGCGATTTCGAACGCGTCGTCCATCGTGCTTGCCGGCGTGAAACCAAGGCGACGAACCGTCGGCGGGTCGCCACCGACGATGATCACTTTGCCGGCGTGCTGCAGACCGTGTGCGCCCCAGTACCACGCGTAGAACGGATGCACGCCGTGGTACGCGTTGCCGGTGCGATAAAGGTGCTTGTACCACTCGTCTTCGGCGTATTGCTTCTCCCACTTCTTCGACATCTCTGCCGGGCTAGTGGTGTCGGACAGCACTTGCTCGAAGAAGTCGATGTAGCTCGGGTGATGCACCGGGTTGAAATCGCGGTAGCAGGGGTGCGTCATGATGACCACGCCGCCCTCGCGCACTAACGGCTTGTTGCGATACATGTTGAACAGGTAGCCGAGGCCCATGCACATCACGAGAATCGGGTTCATCACCCCGTCTGGGTTGTACGGACACACAAACGGAATGCCGAGCGTGAGGATGTCGGTCTGGCCGGTCACTTCCATCAACTGCTGGCGGTGAACGTGCTCGAGCGTTACCTTGTGTACGGCTTCTGTTTCGCCGGCTTGCACGCTGGTCATCTGATGCGGGCCTTCCATACCATGGAAGATCTTGCGGGCAAGTTTGATCGGCGTGCGGTTCAGTGACTTGGTCGTTCCGAGGAACGTTGCGCGGTCCTTTGCCGTCCATTCCCACTCGCGCTTATTGATGAACTCGAACGGCGATGGGAACATGTCGGTGTTGAGCGTGGTCTCGATCTGGAAGATTTTCGGCCCGTGATCCTTCAGCACCTGGCCGAGACGCCACACGCTGGTGTGCAGCGCGCTCTGGTGCCGATGGCCCATGAGGCTCTTCGTGTTCTCCAGCGTCTCGGGATTGTGATGAAAGCTCAAGCAGCGGTACGAGGCGAGGCCGGTGGTGATGCTCTTCCATCCACCGTCCATCGCGACCGAGTTGATGTTGACGTAAACGACCAAGTCGCTGTCGGCGGCGCGCTTGTTGATCTCGAGCACTTCGCCGTGATCGGTGGTGCCGATCACGCTCAGGTTGTCGTGATCCTCGGCATCGTGCTGATACAGCATGCCGCGGCCATGGAACGCGTCGTAGACGCGGTCGCCGAGGGCGTGACGGAGTTCGTACTCGTGCATCCGCCGGTGCAGACCGAGGGCAGCGATGATGTGTACGTCGTCGACTCCGGCTTGTGCGGCCGTGTCGAGCACCGCCTCGATCACGCGCTGGCGGACGTCGGGGCGCGTCATCTTGGGCAGCGGCAGGCTGACGTCGTCGAACGCGATGGTCAGCTTCATGCCGGGGAACATCTGCGTCGCCAACGGATCTTGGTCGATCGGGTTCAGCAGCGCGTTGCGAATCGCGCCATCGATGTCGGCCAGCGCTTCCAGCGGCTCGGGCGGATAGATGACGCGGCTACGGCCGGCGGGCAGCTTCTCGAGGCTGAAGTTCTCGCCGCGCCAAAACAAGATCGGCGGGGTCGAGCGGTCGACCTCGAGTACAAAACCGGGACGGGGCATGGCTATTTACCTCTCATGTCGAACGCAA
>JAYVVU010000432.1:0-2579 GCA_043786755.1 Actinomycetota bacterium | reverse complement strand
GAGCGCACGATGCGGTTCGCTCGCGTGACCGCCACGGCCGTGCACCGTGATGAGGAGCTGATCGCTGGACGCCATGATGGATCCGCCGCGGGTGCTGACCATGCCCACTGGCAACGACGATGTGATGTGCAACGCAAACGCGCCGGTCACCGGCGATGGCGTGCCGTCGGCGAGGGGCGGCACATCGAGCAAGCCCTCCTGCAGCATGTATCTGGCACCGGCATGACCCTCCTCGCCAGGCTGGAACATGAATAACACTCGGCCAGCGAGCTCGGTCCGGCGGGCGGACAGCATCTTGGCCGCACCGACCAACATCGCTGTGTGCGTGTCGTGACCACACGCGTGCATGCAGCCGTCCACTTTCGACGAGAAATCGAGATCAGTGTCCTCGGGCATTGGCAGCGCGTCCATATCGCCGCGCAGCAGAATCGTCGGGCCCGGCCGGTCACCGGTGAGCATCGCGCCCACGCCGCTTGTTGTCGAGTGCAGCGTGAGGTCGAGAGGAAGACCTTCGAGAGATGCCAACACGGCATCGCGGGTGATCGGCAGATGATTGCCGATCTCGGGCCACAGGTGCAGTTGCCTGCGCAACGCAACCGCGTCACTGAGGTAATCGTGAGCTTCTTCGCGCAGCGTAGCGATGGTCATCAGCGCATGCCAATGCGGCGACAACCAGCGTTCGCCCGGCAGCGACGGGGTGTGAGCAGGCAGCCGTCGGTGCGAGGATGTTGCCGTGTCCGCTCTCGTCACCATGCCACGCATCGATGTGCTGCGGCTTGCGCGCGTCAACGGAGTACCCGAGTTCCATCCCGAGCACCACACGTTCGAGCCGTTTCCTGTCCACGCGTTCGTTATCCACCACCCTGACGGCGCGATCGTCGTCGATACCGGCATCGGCTACGGCAACGACTTCATCGACGCGCTCTACCCGCACGACTCGGTGTCGCTCGTCGACGAGCTGAACCGTTGTGGCGTCGACGAACGCGACGTTCAGCTGATCGTCAACAGCCACCTCCATTTCGACCACTGTGGCCAGAACCACGCGTTGGAATGCCCAATCGCTGTACAGCACGCCGAACTCGAAGCCGCCAGCCAACCCCATTACTCGGTCGATGACTGGGCCGCAATTCCGGCGCATCGAGCCCGCGTGCTCGATGGCGACACCGACATTTGCGACGGCGTGCAGGTGCTGCTGACGCCTGGCCACACACCAGGCCACCAAGCCGTGGTGATCAACTCGGATGAGAGCATTGTGCTCATTGCTGCTCAGTGCATCTTCCGCCGCAACGCCTGGAACGGCGAGATCGAGGTTGCGAACCTTCACGGCCAAGAGTGGCGTAAGGAGGCGGCCGACAGCGTTGCGCGACTCCGAAAACTCAACCCCCACCGCGTGCTGCTATCGCACGACCGCGCCATCGAGTAACCCATTGAACAGAACCCCATCGGCGTGGTTCAACCGCCGCTATGGGACCAGCTCACATCGGCGATCTGTGCGTCGTGGCGTCGTGCCACCGATGGCATCAGGATGTTGTTGACAACAGTTGATAACTCTAGCAAAATCTGGCAATGAGCCGGAATACGATGAGCTTCGCCCTTCCCGAGTCGCTGCGCGAATACATCGATGCGCGGGTCCGCAACGGCAGCTACGGCAATACCAGCGAGTACCTGCGCGACCTCATCCGACGCGATCAGCACGAGCAATCCGCCCAGCGCGTTCGCGACCTGATTGCGGATGGCCTTGCGTCGGGTGACGGACGCGCCGTCACCGATGACGTGATCGCTGCACTGCGCATGCAGGCGCTAGGCGCCGACGCGTGACGACGGCACTACTTCGTCATCAATGACCACATCGATGTAGCCCGACTTCTGGCAGATACCCAAGACCTAGCCGCGATCCTCGCCGACGTTGCGCAGGAGTGACGTGAGCGTTGGTGACTGGGCGAGTGCGGCCGCCTCGGCACCGACGGTGGTGCTGTCGCCGTGGCCGGTGTGCACCACCGTGCTCGCCGGCAGCGTGAACAACCGACGACGAATCGACGACACAATTGTGTCATAGTCGCTGAAGCTGCGACCCGTGGCACCGGGCCCACCGCAGAACAAGGTGTCGCCGCTGAACACTGCATCGCCACCGTCGGCGCGGCCACCAACGACGTGAAAGCAACATCCGCCTGGCGAGTGACCCGGCGTGTGCAGCACACCAAGCTCGACCCCGCCAGCGCGCAGCAATCCGCCATCGGCAAGCGACCCATCGGGGTCGCGACCCGGGTAGATCACGTGCCACAACATGAGATCGTCGGGATGCAACAGGATGGGTGCATCTACTGCGTCTTGCAGCGCGACGGCGGCGTTGATGTGATCGTTGTGCCCATGAGTGAGCGCAATCGCTACCACGCGGCGGCCGTTTACTGCCTGCACAATGGGGGCCACATCGTGGGCCGCATCGATGACGATGACCTCGGTGTCGTTGCCGACGAGCCAGATGTTGTTGGTGACTTCCCACTCACCGCCGTCGAGCGCGAAGATGCCCGACGTCGTGACGAGTTCGATCACAACAGAACCACGCTGCGCAGCACTTCGCC
>JAYVVU010000431.1:0-2581 GCA_043786755.1 Actinomycetota bacterium | reverse complement strand
AGTCGCGCGCCGCGTACGGCGCCGCGCTATCGGCAGGAGCGTGGTGTGCGTGGCTCTCGGGTAGTGGGCCGACGGTCGCAGCGATGTGCTCGGCCGATGCAGCGCCTGCCATCGTAGCCGCACTACCGGACGGCGCCGCCACCAAGGTCCTGCGAATTGACCACGGTGGCGCGACTATCGAGTGAGCAGTGAACAGCCAAGATGAGATTCCATGCCCACCGCATTCAGTAGTCACGCCGCTTTGCGTTGTTCGAACGAAGCAATCGCGGCGATGGGCTGGGACCAATCTCCTGAGCAATGCAACAGCGAGATGCGTTGACTATTGGCATCGATGAATCGGGCAATGCACAGCGTTTCGTCGGCAGCGTGGCGGGGGAGCGGGCGATCGAGAGGCGACATCTCGGGGGCAGGAAGCGGCAACGCGGCGGTGAGTACGCCGTCGACACGTGCATCGATGAGCCGGCCATGATCGAACTCGAACCTGACCTGACCAATCACCAGGTCGAGGTTCTGCGCCGAGCGAAGATTATCGATCTGTCGCTGGCGTCGGATGGCACCTGACAATGCCTGCGCCCGGTCGCGAACAGACGCCGCTTCCTCGAATCGGTGCGCGAGGGCGAGTTGGAGCATGCGCTCACGTAACGGACTGAGCAACAGCTCGGGATCGTGTGTGAGACCTCTCACAACTATGGAGACCGCAGCCGCGTAACGACTCTCATCGGCTGCGCCGGCACACGGACATTGCGACACCCCCAGTTGTGCCGGAGTGCACGGTGATGCAGCGTCGCTCGGTACGTAGTGCCGTCCGAGCCGCGCGGTGCACCGGCGCAGAGGAGCGGCCGACTGGATGGCCTCGACGACAAGGTTTGCCATGGCACGTGACGGCAGCGGTCCGAGGTGAATGCCGTGCCTGGACGGTTCTTTGACGATCGACAAGCGCGGCCACGCTTCGTCGAGCGAAAGTCGCACGTAGCAGTACTTGGCCCACGTTGTGCCCTGCTTGTTGTAGCGCGGAGCGAGCTGATGCAAGTAGCGCAGTTCGAGCACGCCAGCAGTGAGCGGGTCGGGTGTTTCGACGTAACTGATGCGATGTGCCTCGCGCAGCATCGGGCCGATCTTGCGTCGATCGTCGCTGCCGAAGTAGCTGCGCACACGTTGGCGCAGGTTGGTGGCCTTTCCCACGTAGAGCACTTCATCGCGTGCATCGTGGAACAGGTACACGCCAGGCGTGCGTGGCAGGTGATTGGTGAGCTTGAGCTTGGCAACTTGTGGGTGACCACCGATCTTGGGAAGCAAGTGGAGATCGTCGAGGCCGAGGACGCCCAATGAGGCGGCGCGTTCGAGGAGCATGTGCAACAAGTCGGCCGTCGCGAGTGCGTCGTCGAGCGCTCGGTGGCTGGGCTGATGGTTGAGCCGAAAGCGACTGGCCAACGTTCCCAACCGACAGTCGGGGACCTCGTCGCGCACCAGGCGCCTGGCCAGAGCGAGGGTGTCGACCGACGCGTTCGCGAGCGCGGGCCGGCTGGAACGGATGAGCGCTGCATTCAGGAAACCGAGATCGAACCGAACGTTGTGTCCAACGATTACCGCATCGCCGCAGAACTCGAGCAGTGAGACGAGGACACCTTCGATGCGCGGGGCCTGCACGACCATTGCATCGGAGATCCCGGTGAGGATGGTGATGGTGGGCGGAATTGCGCGACCGGGATTGACCAGTGTTTGAAATGTGCCAAGGCTTTGGCCACCGCGAACCTTGATCGCGCCGATCTCGGTGATGGCGTCGTTGCCGCGATCGCCCCCGGTGGTCTCGAGGTCGATCACACAGAATGTGACGTCGCAGAGTGGCATGCCAAGATCATCGAACGTACGTTGCATCACCACACAAGACCACGAACGTCCGTTCGGTGTCAAGCATCGGGCGTGCACGGGTTCGGATGTACGCTCGTGCAATGGCAACGAAACAGTCCACTGACGTTGCGGACCTGCCAGCCAGTGCTCTGCGAAGCGCCCTGGAGTTCGCGGTCGCCATTGCGGGCGCGGGCCTGAATCAACGCCCACCACTACCTTTTCCTGCGGCACTGAAGCCGTTCGTCAAGTTCCAGCGCCTGAGTCACACGTCGTTGGTGGCCGTTCGCCGAGTGGTGGCCAACGAAGAGTCGTTCCGCGACGGGCTCGCCCTCGCGGCCACCAGCGACCTTGTCGACGAGTTGGGTTTGGTGTGGTTGCAGAGAGGTGAAGGTTGGCAGGACACGGTCATGCAGCTGTATCAAGCAGCACAGGACAGCGCCCGCGAGGCAGCCGACGAGGGTGCCTTACGTAAGAGCGAGCGACGACGCGAGGCGGCCGAACAGGTTGCCGCGCGGGCACAGGCCGAGCTGCTTTCCGCACGAGATGACCTCACTCGCGAACTGGCGCAACGCGCACGTGTCGAGTCTGCTTCGGCGGCGGCAGTAGCGGGTGCCGAGGCGTCACGGCGAGAAGCCGAGCAGTTGCGGCGTGAGCTGCACAAGGCCCGCGCTCGGGAGATGGCAGCAACCGCGCGTGCCGACCTGGCCGACGCACGCGTGGCGGCCTCGGCCGA
>JAYVVU010000430.1:0-2582 GCA_043786755.1 Actinomycetota bacterium | reverse complement strand
GCCATTGCTCTTCTCGCATGCGACCGGGTTCCACGGTCGCTGCTACCAACCGATGGCGAACGAGCTAACCGAAAGCGCACGCTGCGTCGCGTTCGACTATCGCGGGCACGGCGACACTCCCCTCCCGGTCGGCGACATCGATTGGCAGCGCTACGGCGACGACGCTACCGCGATGGCGACTTGGCTCGCCGAACAAGCGGGCGAGCCGATCGTTGCGTTCGGACACTCAATGGGCGGCGCCTGCCTGTTGATGGCAGCACACCGCGACCCGTCGCTGTTCCGCACCATCGTCGCCTTCGAGCCAATCGTGTTCCCGCGTGTCGAATACCGCGAATCCGATGAGTTCGAAAGTCCGATGGTGGCGAGTGCTCGGCGGCGGCGCACGTCGTTTCCGTCGTTCGAGGAAGCGATTGCGAACTTCGCGTCCAAGCCGCCACTCAACGCCTTCGAACCGGAGGCGCTGGAGGCCTACGTCCGGCATGGCTTCGTGTTGGGCGAAGACGGCGTTCACCTGAAGTGCTTGCCCGCAACGGAGGCCAGCACGTTCGCGGCTGGCGGCTTGCACGACACCTGGGACCGACTTCCCGAAATCACCACCGACGTGTTGGTGGTGAGCGGGCGCATCGACGACATAGGCCCGGCGATGATCGGTGCCCGGATTGCCGAACGGCTGCCCAACGGCCGCTACCTGCAGCGCGACGACATGGACCACTTCGGCCCGATGACGCATCCTGCCGAATGCGCCGAAATCGTCCGCGGCGAGCTGTCCTAGTTCGAAAGACAACCGGGCAAACCTGACGAAAGCCCTACTGTCGCGCACGCCTTCTCTACGATGGCCCCTATGTACCCGGTGCCAACCAGCATGTCGCCCAGCCGGGTCGAGGCATTCACTTCGTGTCCGATGGCATTTCGCTTCGCGAGCATCGAGAAGCTGCCAGAACCACCAAGCGCACACATGACGAAGGGTTCGCTCGTACATCGCGTGCTTGAGTTGTTGTACACGTTGCCCGCGGCTGAACGCACACGGCAAGCCGCCGGTCCTGCGTTTACACAAGCTGTCGCCGAGTACAAGCTCGATCCCGAGTTCACGATGCTTGCGCTCGACGAAGCTCAGACGCAGGCGTTCCTCGACGATTGCTGGTCACTGACGCAGGCGTACTTCGCGATGGAAGATCCCGCGACGGTGCGCGAGATCGGCCTCGAGTTGCGGCTGGAAGCGCAGGTCGGCGATCTCACGTTGCGCGGCATCATCGATCGCCTCGAACTCGACGCCAACGGCGAGCTCGTCGTCGTCGACTACAAAACCGGCCGCGCGCCGGGCTTGAAGTACGAGCAAAGCCGCCTATCCGGCGTGCACTTCTACTCCTTCCTGTGCGAGGCAGTTTTTGGTCAGCGCCCGGCCGCAATCAAGTTGATGTATCTGCGTACCGGCGAAACGATCACCGCCACGCCATCGGCACAGTCAGTGAAGTTCATCACCACGCGAACGACCGCAGTGTGGAAGGCAGTCGAGCGGGCGTGCCAGACGGGCAACTTCCAGCCGAAGCCTGGCGCGCTGTGTAACTCATGCGCGTATCAGCCGTGGTGCCCGGCTTTCGGTGGTGACCCAACCCTCGCTGCCGTTGAAGCACCCGCGCGGTTCCGTCCGCTGGCTCTCGCGTGAGCGTTGCCGCGTTCGATGCGTGGGCCGACGGCAGCCTGGAACGTTTCCGCGGCAACCGCTTCGCCGCCAAATTGTTCACGTCCGCCAGCGCGCTCGGCGACTTCAGCCTGATATGGCTTCTCATCGCTGCAACTCGCGGGCTCACCAGTGACTTACGCGCCAATCAGGCTTTCGTGTTGTTCGGTTTGATCGCCGCGGAAAGCCTGATCGTCAATCAGGGAATCAAGCGACTCTTTCGTCGTACACGGCCGACGGAAGCAGGCGACGAACGCTATCGAGTGCGTAGACCGGCCACGAGCAGTTTTCCGAGCGGCCATGCCAGCTCTGCGTTTTTCTCGTCGACGGTATTGACATACTGGAGCGGCATCGCCTGGACACCCGCGTGGCTCGTTGTCGCGACCATCGTTTCGTTGAGCCGTGTCTACGTGCGGATTCACCACACATCCGACATCGTCGCTGGCGCTGTGGTCGGTGTCGCGTTAGGTGCCGGTGCAATCGCGGCATTACAAGCATTCAGCTAGCGGCAGTAGTCTCGCGGCATGGCCGACCTGCCGCATTTCGATCGCAAGATGAGCGACGCCGAAGGACTGATGTGGCGCCTCGAGAAAGATCCGCACCTCAGTAGCACGTTCGCCAACGTCACGATCCTCGATCGTGCGCCCGATTTCGACAAGCTGTTGCGCCGACTGGAGAACGCGACTTACGCGGTGCCCCGTTTGCGCCAGCGAGTGCAGGCCGCGCCGTTCAACCTCACCGCGCCGATGTGGGTCGACGACTCCAACTTCGATCTGCGTTACCACGTGCGTCACATCGCGCTGCCGGCGCCGGGCACCATGCGTCAACTCCTCGACCTCGCGAGCCTCATCGCATGCGATGCGTACGACCGCACGCGTCCGCTGTGGCAGTTCGTTGTGGTCGA
>JAYVVU010000429.1:0-2585 GCA_043786755.1 Actinomycetota bacterium | reverse complement strand
GACGATGTTGGCGCGGAGTTGCCGTGCGATGGCGAGACGATGGGCGAGCTGTGCATCGCCGGCAGCACAATGTTCGACGGCTACCTCAATCAGCCGGCTGCAACGGCGAAGTCGTTCGACGGTGACTGGTTCCGCACAGGCGACACCGCGATCATCGATCCAGGTGGCTTCCACCGCATCGTCGGCCGCAGCTCGATCGACATCATCAAGACCGGCGGCTACAAGGTCGGCGCCGGCGAGGTCGAGACATCGTTGTTAAGTCACCCGGCTGTGAGCGAAGTAGCGGTCGTGGGAGTGGCCGACGACGACCTAGGTCAACGAATAGTCGCCTTCGTCGTGGTCAGCAGCGCAGTCGCCGAGTCAGTGCTGATCGCTCACGTCGCAGATTCGCTGTCAACCCACAAGCGCCCGCGCGAGATCCGCTTCGTTGAAGAATTGCCGCGCAACGCGATGGGCAAAGTCCAAAAGTCGTTGCTACTCGACTAGCTCGCTACAGGACGATGTTGACCATTCGGCCGGGGATGACGATTACCTTGCTGGGCTTGGCTCCAGCCAGCGATGCCTGAACCTTTTCGTCGGCCAGTGCCGCCGCTTCGACGGTTACGGAACTCGCATCGGAGGCCACCGTGATGCGCGAGCGAACTTTGCCGTTCACCTGTACCGGATACTCGACCGTCTCGCTAGCCAGCATTGCCGGGTCTGCGACCGGGAACGACTCGTATGTGATCGAGTACTTGTGGCCCAACTTGGCCCACAACTCCTCGGCGACGTGCGGCGCCAGTGGCGCGACCAACTTCACGATGATGTCGGCGACATCGGCAGGGCAGCCGCCCAACTTGGTCAGGTGGTTGTTGCACTCGATCAACTTGGCGATCGCGGTGTTGAAGCGCAGGTGACTCAGCTCTTCGCGCACAGATGCGATCGTGCGATGCACGGCGCGCAGCGTGTCGTCGTCGGCCGCCGCCGCCAGCACGCGCAGTTCGCCCGTGTCTTCGTCGATGATGTTGCGCCACAGTCGCTGAATGAAGCGGTAAACACCGGCGACGTCTTTGCTCTCCCACGGGCGCGACGCATCGAGTGGCCCCATGCTCATCAGATAAAGCCGTAGAGTGTCGGCGCCGTACTGCGCGCAGAACTCGTCGGGGGCGACGGCGTTCTTCAAGCTCTTGCCCATCTTGCCGTACTCGCGCTTGACGGGCTTGCCGTCGAAGTACTGCGCGTCGCCGCGGTCTTCAACCTTGAACGCATCGACATAGATGCCGCGCTCGTCTTGATACGCGGCCGCCAGGATGTAGCCCTGGTTGAACAGCCGGTGATACGGCTCGATCGAGCTGACGTAGCCGAGATCGAACAACACCTTGTGCCAGAACCTCGCGTACAACAGGTGCAGCACAGCGTGCTCGACGCCGCCGACGTACAGATCGACACCACCTGGATGTTGAGTGCCGTTTGCATTCGTGCCTTGTGGCCCCATCCAGTAGCGCTCGTTAGCCGGATCGATAAACGCGTTCTCGTTGGTCGGGTCGGCGTAGCGCATCTCGTACCAACAGCTGCCGGCCCATTGCGGCATCACGTTGGTGTCGCGTCGATAGGCCTGCTTGCCATCGCCCAGGTCCAACTCGACGTTCACCCATTCGGGCAAACGATCCAGTGGACTCTCGGGATTGCTCATCGCGTCTTCTGGGTCGAACAGGCGCGGCGAGAACTGATCCGTATCGGGCAGTTCCACCGGCAGCATCGAGTCCGGCAGTGCATGCGGGTTGCCATCGGCGTCGTACGCGATCGGGAACGGCTCGCCCCAGTAGCGCTGGCGACTGAACAACCAGTCGCGCAGCTTGTAGGTAATGGTGCCTTTGCCGTGGCCGTTCTTCTCCAGCCACTCGTTGGTCAGGCGCACGCCCTCGTCGATGTTGTCGACCTTGTTCAGCTGCAACGAGTCGTTGTTGCTGTTCACGTACGGCGCGTCGCCGACGAACGTGTCGGGCCAGGTCGAGGTGTCGAGCGATCGATCGGGTGGTTGCTGAATGGCGATGATCGTCAACTTGTACTTACGCGCGAACTCGAAGTCGCGCTGGTCGCCGCACGGCACCGCCATGATCGCACCGGTGCCGTAGCCCATCAGCACGTAGTCGGCGATCCACACTGGAATCTGCTCGCCGTTCAATGGATTCAGTGCGTACGAACCAGTGAACACGCCAGTCTTCTCGCGGCCGGCATCTTGGCGATCGAAGTCCTTCTTCGCTTCCGCTTCGCGCTTGTACTCGGCAACGGCCTTCGCCTGCTCGGGTGTCGTCAGCTGTTCGACCAGCGGATGCTCGGGTGCCAACACCATGAACGTCGCGCCGAACAACGTGTCGGGGCGCGTCGTGAACACGGTGATGCGCTCGCTGGCGTTGCCCGCGATGGCGAAGTGAACCGTCGCACCCTCGCTGCGGCCGATCCAGTTGCGCTGCATCGCCTTGATCGCGTCGGACCAATCCAGCAAATCCAGGTCGTCGATCAGTCGATCGGCGTAGGTCGTTATGCGCATCTTCCACTGGCGCATGTTGCGCTTGAAGACGGGGAAGTTGCCGCGGTCGCTGCGA
>JAYVVU010000428.1:0-6056 GCA_043786755.1 Actinomycetota bacterium | reverse complement strand
CTGAGCGGAGCGAAGATCGTGCGATATGCGTTGACGACATCGCCGTACGTGCCGAATAGTCGGTCGACCGGCCAGTTCGTTCCCAGCATCGCTCGGTCCGGGCCAAACACGCTGTAGCAGGCTTCCGCCCACGGACGAATCGAATCGATCGTCCAGTCGGGGTCCGACCCGCCGCACAGCGCCGAGATCTTGCACATCACGTTCGGGCGCTTGGCGAGGTCGGAAGCTGCTGCGATCCACGCCTTCAGCGACTCGGGCGTGCGCTCGAGCGGCAGCGACGCGTGGCTGAGTACGAACGTGATGTTCGGCCAACGATCGACGAAGGCGGCGATCATGTCGAACTTCTCCGGCGCGGTGCGCATCTCGATCGAGAAGCCAAGCTCTTCCGCGACAGCGAGAGTGTCCGCACACGCGTCGACATCGATGCCTTTCGGCCCGCGCATGTCGCGAACCGAGCGGCACCGATCACTCGCCGCGCGATGTCGGCGCAGCAGATCGGGCCCATCGTCGGAGGCCAAGTCGCAGGAACCGATGATGCCTACCGGCCACCCGTCTGTGCGTGCCATCTCTGCGACCCAACGTGTCTCGTCAGCGACATCGGCCATGCCAGAGGCCGCGTGTGCGTGAATCATTCCTGCGACGCCGACGCCCGCGACTTCTTCACGGAACTCGGTGCTCGTGAAACGGCGAGCAGCGTGCATCGCCTCTAGTCGTTTGGCCGCTCGCTCTGTCGTCCAGCTGTGCAGCGAACTCTCGAAACCCTTTTCCAGCCACGGCCAGCGCATGCCGGAAACATCGTGATCCCAGAAGTGAACGTGCGTATCGAGGATTGGTGTTTTAGACAACCGTAATCTCGACGTACTCGCCCGCCGACACGTGCGATTCTTCGCCCTTGCTTTCGTCATCGCCCGCGTTGCAATAGATGACATATGTGCCTGGCGCGAGGTCGACCGTGATGACCTTGGTGGTGCCGAGTCCTGGCATCAGCAGACCCGTCTTAGCGACGAATGCGTCGCCGAGTGCCTCGAGGTCGATGGCACCGTTGCCTGTCTTGGGCAAATCGGCGTACGCCCCCTTCGCGATCGCGAACACGTGAGGCGTCTCTTCGATGTTCGTTGCCTCGAAGTTGATCGTGCCTGCGGCGAACGTTGTTTGCTCGATGTTGATCGAACCCGTCAGCAGCTCGACGACCACGGGGTCGGGGTTCGTGGGCGTCTCGTCGGCCACGGTGGTTTCGGCAGCCGGGTCGGCGACCGTTGTTTCAGCGGACGTGTCCCTGGACTTCTCGTCGTCCGAGCAACCGACGCCAAGCAAGCCAACGGCGGCAACGGATACGAGCAATCTGGAGGTGCGCATGAAAAAAGAGTATCAGGAATTGCTGGGCCGCTTACCGGCCCCGCAATGCGACGCCGCGATGGCCGCTAGCGGTGCATCTACCAGCCAACGTCCACCACGACCGGCGAGTTGGACGATCGTCGCCGCAACAGTGAGACCGGTGAGCGGGTCGGCAATCGCGTCGGCAAGGAACCTCGGTTCGTCGTTCACCCAGCCGACCAGTCCGCCGGCGGCGGCAGCGTCGTCGCCGAAACCGATGCGGTGAGCGTGGTGCTCGTCGCGACCGTGTCCAGTGATCGATACCCACAGTTGTGGGCCATTGCGAGCGATCGCGCGCGCATCAAGACCGAGTTGCTCGAGGGCTCGTGGTCGCGAACCTTCGATGACGACGTCGACACGTTGGAGTAACTCGGCGAGTTCTCGTCGACCCGCGTCGGTGGTGAAGTCAAGAGCGACGAATTCGCAGTTGCTGTGCAAGTCGTCGAAGAACTCGGGCCAAGCACGCGCGCCGTCGGGTCGCGATGTGCTCTCGACGGTGATGACTCTCGCGCCGCACCGCGCCAACACGTCGGCCGCCAACGGTCCCGCCCACAGCGATGCCAGGTTGGCGACGACGAGTTGATCGACGCGCTTCGGCGCAGCGTCGCCAAGTGATTCGATCTGAATGCCGGAACCTCTTGCGACACGCTCCCCAACAGTCGTGCACGCGAGACCAAGCATCCCGGCGCGCTCGACCGTCGTCGCGGTCGGCGCCGACACGGCGACCTTCTCGATCGTCGACCAATCTTCGAACTCAACTCCAAGCCATGCGGGCACCGCGGCGAAGTCATCCGGTCGCGCGAGCGAGATCGCAATCCAACCGTCCGCGCAGCGAACGAGGCGCGACGCTCCCCCGACACTGGCGCGCCCGCGCGCAGGTGCGAGTTGTTGAGTCGCAGCACGCTCGGTCAGCACGCCAAGGGCACCGCCTTCGAACCGTTCACCGAGCCGCGCGCCAGCGTCGTCGAGCCAAGCCGTCAGCCCGACGATGCCATTGACCAAGTCGACGGGCACAGCGACTTCTGGATCGGTCAGCGATTGGCCACCACAGGCAGCCCAGACGCTGGCGGCATCGACGTCGCCGGCCGACCAATCGGGCACGAACTGCTCCCACGTCACGGAGCCATCTTGGTCGCCGCGATCTACGATGAGCGCATCGGCTTCCTCGAACTTTCTGTCGGCGAGTACAACGACTTCATTGCGTCGCCGTGGGTACACGAACGCATCGCTGGTGCCGACCGCACAACCCTGCTGCTCGTGAGCGGTGCAGCCGAAAGCGAGTTGGCGCCGCCCGAGTCGTTGCCCGTGATCGTGTGCTGGCTCGGTGACAGCTTTGGAGGCGACGGACCCAGCGAGGCCGACTTGGTCATCAGCAGCGACGACGTCGCCGACCTCACACGCATCGTCGAGCGCAATCCGCTGGCCGCCACCACGCTCGCTGTGCTGCTGCGTTCGTCGGCCGACGCCACGGTTGCGTCCGCCCTCGCGCAAGAGTCGGCCGCGTATTCGATGCTGCAAGCAGGACCAGAGTTCGCCGCCTGGCGAGCATCAGCACCCCGTTCGCCGGCAGCGCCTGAGGCTGGACCGGTAGTCGCGGTCGAACGTAACGACGACACGCTGACAATCACTCTCGATCGACCACAGCGACACAACGCGATCTCAAGCCGGTTGCGCGACGAACTCTGCGAAGCACTCGCGATCGCTGTCGCCGACGACTCCATCCGCAACGTTCTCCTCCGCGGCAACGGCCCGTCGTTCTGCAGCGGCGGCGACCTAGCCGAGTTCGGTTTCGGGACAGACCCGGCAACAGCGCACATCACACGGTTGGCCCAAAGCCCAGCGCGACTCCTCTATCTATTGCGCGATCGCCTAACCGTCGAGATTCACGGCTCAACGTTGGGCGGCGGAATCGAGATGGCAGCCTTCGCAAGTCGAGTCGTCGCAAGCAGCGACACAACGATCGGCCTACCAGAAATAGGACTAGGCCTAATCCCAGGCGCCGGCGGAACAGTAAACGTCACCCGCCGAATCGGAAGGCAACGAACGCTGGCACTGGCGCTAACCGATCGCCGGATCGACGCCGAGACAGCGAAGTCGTGGGCTCTAGTCGACAAAATCATGATCTGATTACTGTCGCAAGTTCGCCGAGCGGCAGTGGCGTTAACCACGACGCAGACACAACCGGAACTTTTGCCGAGGGCTGGCTTCCAGCTGTCGAAAGCGACGCCTGCGGCATTGAGTCGAATTGGAGGGCGGCATCAACGAATAGGGCTCTAGCGGGGGCTACCGGAGATCTCCAAAAGTTACTTTGAGACACCAACACTCTCGGAGCCGACGGGACTAACTCGCCCGCCTTCCGACGTAGGTCCTGGTCGCACAAATGTCAGATGTCTTTCTGCGTCACATATCAGATCGTCTAACTCTGAACGTACAGGTCAGGATTGCGTAAAACATCACGACACCAGCTGACCGTGGCGCGAGAGACTTTGGAACCGATGCTGTCGAAAAGCCCAACCACACGCCATGAAACCATGGTTGGCGGCACACCACTCTCAGGCGTCATCACAAGCAGAGCTTTTCCTCCAGATAGTCCACACCTATAGACCGACACAACCGATGAGTCAGCGATGTAGACCGTTTGGGGCATCTTGAACGGACGGCGCAGAGCGCTTGGGACGTGCAAGTCAAATCGAACGCCGTCGGTCCATTTCGCCGCGCTCACATACACGGCATTTGCAAAAAAGTGTCGTTGCGCAAAGAAAGTGTGCATGTGCTCCAAATCTCCCTAGCAAAATATGATGGATAGCTCCCGGGCAACAGCACGACAGGCTGCGTCCTGCAGGTTGAACAGCTCCTCCGTGTAGGCAAGACCCACATGGCCTTCGGCACCCTCTCCGAAGGTCACGCCGGTGAAGAGGCTCCATGTGCCTGTGGGAGCAGCGCCCTCTAAATCCGAACCGATCGAAAAGCACATTTCGGTCGCGACTCCTAGTCCAAGCTCTCCCGAAAATCCTGCGCAGATGGAATAGCCAAGCAGACTGTCGGAGTTGTCAGCGTTAGAAATCAGTGTTCCACCCGAGAAGCTGCCCGTCATTCCAACACCCATCGATAACTCCCCCGTGACCTGCAGGCTTAGATCCTCAAAGTCGCCGACCGCACAAAGCTCACCCTGCGCGAAGAAACCTGCGCCTCCCGTCGCGCTCGCGCACACTCCCACCAACCCCACCGATCCCATGTCTTTCTCATTCATGGCTCGCTCGATCGCCTCCGAAGTCGAATGAGTAATGACCACGCTGACCCTGGATCCGTCTGGCGTTGTCGCGGATAACTCGCAGCCGGCGATCCAGGGGCTCCGGGTGCATCTCTCAGCACTTGGGTGTGGCCGATTGCTCAACGGTTTCGCAGCAGGCACCGTACCCTGCACACTTCCGCATTGCATGCTGTAGCAGCTCGGAGGCGTGATCTCAACCGTCACGAAGATGCCGGGGCCGCCTTGCATCTCCAGGCGTTCGACTCTTCTCGCTTCGGCAACCGCTCGGTCACTCTCGCGTGCGGCCGTATACGCAGCTCCGGAATTCGTCGGCTTCGGTTTTGGCGTCTTGAGGCCTTTGCCGTCGTTGTCAATGCCGCAGCCTGCGCTGCCTTCACGGCAGGCTCTGTGGCCGTCAGGGTCGAAGTAGTCGATGGGGTTGTTGTTGGCGTACGTGTACCGGTTCAACGAGATCGGGCTGGAGAGCATGCCGTCGTAGGAGTCGCGGTGGGTAAAGGTGCCGGTGGATGTCTGGTACCAGCGGACTCCCATGTCGATCAACCCGGTGGTCGGGTCGGTGTACGACGATTGGTAGCCGACGGTGAGCGCGGTGGCACCTTGACGGGCGGCGGGTTCGCCCCATGGGCTGTAGGCAATGCTGTCGGTTAACGCGCCGCCGCTGGTGATGCTGGCGACGATGTCGCCGTGGCGGTCCGCCAACAACGTGAGCGTCGTCGAACCTTCAGCAATCCCGAGCGGGCTGCCGTCGGGCGTGCGCGAGAGCACCGTGGTGCCGTCAGAGGCCGGCTGGTTATGCACACCCGAGTAGGTGAAGGCGGTGGTGTCGCGGTTGATGATCCGGTTGAACCCGTCGTAGCTGTAGCTGACACCGTCGGCAGCGGTCATGCGCCCGAGCCCGTCGAACGCATAGTTCGTCGTGCTCGCGCCATTGGTGATGGAGTCGAGCGTCCCGCGTGCGCTCCACGCATAGCCCTTGGTGCCCTCGGAGACAATCCGGTTGCGTTGATCGAACACGATCGCAGTCGCACCGTTGCTTGTCCGGTTCCCAGCCAAGTCATAACTGTACGCAGTCGCCACCGCCGCCGGGTCCGTCCAACTCGTCAACTGACCAGCGAGGTTGTAGCTGTAACCATTGCTGCCGGCACCGGCGACACCGGCGGGTCCGATCGTCTTCGTGTCGACATGGCCCGCGGAGTCGTAGTGGTACGCGGCAGACCAGCGCGTTGTCGCGCCTGCCGCGGTTGTGTCGGACACGACGCGACCAATGCCGTCGTACCCATAGGTTCGCGTCGTGGCCGTTGTCGCGACCGAAGTCAGCCACGCCGCCTGCGCAGTGGCGGGCGCTCCCCAGTCGTACGTGTTCGTGAGTCCTGTTACCGGATCGCCGATTTGGTAGAGCTGCCCGTTCTGG
>JAYVVU010000427.1:0-2594 GCA_043786755.1 Actinomycetota bacterium | reverse complement strand
CCGTCAACGAAACGGTGCCGCTGCGTCCAGCGAGCAACGTGAAGTTGATCACTGCTTCGGTCGCGTTGGACGTGCTCGGCGCTGACTTCAAGTACACGACGACAATCAAGGGCGTCGTCGGACCGGGTGGCGTTGTGCAAGGCAACTTGTACTTCGTCGGTGGCGGCGATCCGGTACTCGACAGTCCGTGGTGGACTGGCCCGAACCAGCACTACCCGCCGATCAACAAGACGTCGCCGGAAGCATTGGCCGACGCGATCAAAGCTGCTGGCGTAACGGCGATCACGGGTTCCGTTGTCGGCGATGCAACTCGTTACGACGGTGAGTTGTATCCGCCGAGTTGGGCAAGCGATGTGCGTTTCACCGATGGCGGCCCAGTGTCGGCACTGCTCGTCAACGACTCGCGCGAGAGCGCGGCCGTCGCATCATCAGATCCCGTCGTCGGTGCGGCGACTGTGCTGGAAGCACTGCTCATCGAACGCGGCATCACCGTCGGCACGCCACCGGTCGCGGGCACCGCACCCGCCGATGCGCCGACGATCACTTCGATCGATTCAGTTCCGCTCCCGGGAATCCTCGCCGAGATGTTGAGCACCAGCGACAACAGCACGGCCGAGATGGTGTTGAAAGAGATCGGGCGAGCGGTGAGTGGCGCTGGCACTCGCGAAGCGGGCATTGCAGCGCTGATGTCAACCATGCAGTCGTGGGGTATTCCGCTGGAGGGTGCTTCGTTGGTCGACGGCTCTGGCCTATCCGATGACGATCGTCTGACCTGCGCAACATTGCTCGCGGTGTTGGACCACGGTTCTGTGTCGGACGCTGTCGGTCAAGGGCTCGCTGTTGGCGGTGCGCAGGGCACAACGTTGTACGACGCGTTCCTCGCCGGCGAGCCGCTTTCGGGAATCATCCGTGCGAAGACCGGCACGCTGAAGAACCTCTCCGACGGTACGACGGATGACGGCAAGCCAGGCGCCAAAGCACTCAGCGGCTTCGTGCCGACTGAAGGCGGGGGAGTGATCGAGTTTTCGCTGTTGCTCAACGGGCAAACAATCGCGGATCCGCTGCAGTACCTGCCGATCTGGAATGCGATGGCAGCGATCTTCGCGGACTACCCAAGCGGACCAACCGCGGCTGACCTCGGCCCGCGGTAGTCGCGTGCAAACGCGCCCGATGTTCCCGCTGGGCAGCGTGCTGCTTCCCGGTGGTGCGCTGCCGTTGCACATCTTTGAACCGCGCTACCAAGCATTGGTGCGCGACTGCATCGAAGCGCCCGAGCACGAGTTCGGTGTCGTGCTGATCGATCGCGGCAGCGAAGTGGGCGGCGGCGAATTGCGTCGCGACATCGGAGTCGTTGCACGTATGGTCCAGGTCGCGCAGCTGGCGGAGGATCGCTTCGCAGTCGTGGCGATCGGCACGCGCCGTGTGCGCGTCATCGAATGGCTGCCCGACGAGCCGTACCCGCGCGCAGTCGTCGAAGACTGGCCCGACGAGGCTGGCGACGATGTCGACGAAGCACTTGTCGCCGATGTCACCCGACGTGCGCAGCAGTTCGCCGTCGAAGAGCCAGAAATGGATCACGACGGGGGAGCGTTTGCCATCGCCGAGCAGGTGCCACTCGGGGCGTTCGATCGCTACCGGGTCTTGTGTGCGCCGGGC
The DNA here is from genome assembly GCA_043786755.1 of Actinomycetota bacterium. Classification (GTDB taxonomy): domain Bacteria; phylum Actinomycetota; class Acidimicrobiia; order Acidimicrobiales; family Ilumatobacteraceae; genus UBA668. The sequence continues at coordinate 938 of JAYVVU010000427.1, read as the reverse complement.
GTGGCCGAGCGCTGGCGCGTCCTCGACGCCGCGCTAGCCGACGTCGAAGCCGCCATCGAGTTCCGCCTGACCGACTGAGTCGAGGGTTTCCTCCCGCTGCCGGGTAGTCGAGGGTTTCCTCCCTGCCAGCGGGGAGGAAACCCTCGGCTGACGGCCGATGGCCGCGAAATTTCGGGCGTTCGCGTGCTACACATTGTGCGTGGCGAAGAAGAAGGTCGAGCCGAAGAAGACCGTATCGATCGGCGACATCCCCGAAACGGTGCAACTGCTGAAGGACTACGTCCGTCAGGAGACCCTCGGTCCGCTGAAGGGTGCCGGTCGTTGGATCGCACTCGGAGTCGTCGGCGCGATCCTGATCGGCGTGGGCACGGCGTTTCTGGCGCTCGGCGCACTACGCATGATCCAAACAAAATGGCCAAGCACGTTTGCCGGACGATGGATGAGCCTCGTGCCCTACGGCAGCGCTCTTGTGTTCTGCCTCTTCGTGGCCGGCATGGCGCTGATGCGTATCAACAAGCAACCGTTGAACAAGGAGAAGAGCTGATATGGCGCAAGGCACCCAGCAACGGATCACCCGCGACGACCTGGAGGCGAAGTTCCGCCAGACGCAGGACAGCCTGACGGGCAAGTTCGAAGACAAGAAGCAGACGCTCATCTCGGTCGGCGTCGGCGTTGGCCTCGTGTTGCTGCTCTTGTTCTTCGTGCTCGGCAAGCGAGCGGGCAAGAAGAAGACGACGTTCGTCGACATCCGGCGGGTCTAGACGCGCATGGCCCGCAAATCGAGCCTGTTCGCGCCGAGCGCGGTTCTGCGCCAACGATCGCTGCAGCGGGGACTGTTCGGTGGCCACAAGGGCTGGATGGCTGTCGGCGTGCTGGTCTGGATGCCCCGTGTGCTGAGGCGACTCGCTGGTCGTAACCAAGAGTTGATCGCGACCGAG
>JAYVVU010000426.1:0-2599 GCA_043786755.1 Actinomycetota bacterium | reverse complement strand
GAATTGCGGCAAAGATGTTCCGAACGCTTGCGGACGCAGGTGTCAACATCGAAATGATTAGCACCAGCACAATTCGCATCAGTGTGGTCACGGCCGCCACAGATCTGGAAAAGGCGAGCCGCGCGTTGCACACCGCGTTTGGTCTCGACTCGGGCCAGGCTTACTCGGCACCGCTACCGGAGCGTAAATAGTTATGAGATTGAAGGGCTTCTGTGCCTCGTCGTAGACAACACGTTCCGTGGATCGCTGCCGGGAACGCATCGGAATCGGAACACTCCGCCGACGACGTCGTGCGCGGCACCGGTTGGGTCTTTAACAACCGCACCGGCGATCAACTCAATTTGGCGAAGTTCGTCAACACCGGCGACCACGAAACGATTGCGTATCTGCAGGCATTCGATCTGCTGACCGACGCGGCGCCGACGGAGACAATCGTCGAGGTCGGCAGCGGCATCGGTCGCATGACGGCCAGTTTCACGCGCATGTACAACAAGGTCGTCGCCTGCGACCTTGATGCCGCGTTCCTCGAGCGTTGTCGCGAGACGGTGGCTCAATTCGGCCGACCCGATCGACTGCAGACATCGCGCGTGGTCGATGGGCGCTCGCTGGGTCTCGCCGACAAATCGGCCGACCTGGTGTTCAGCTACATCACCCTGCAGCACTGCCATCGCGAAGATGCGCTGGGCTTGGCGCGCGAGTCGGTGCGCGTAACGAAGCCGGGCGGACATATTGCGCTCAACTTCCGCACATGGGTGTTGCAAGACATCGTGTTGTGGCCGGCCGGCAAGATGGTGCGCGCCGCGTGGCGTCTGCCACGCGTCGGCAAGAAAATCGCGCAGCGTCGCTTGCCCGCACGCCTGGGGTGGCAGGCGAATCGGCTCTCACCGCTGGAAGTGCTCGCCGCGCTTGGCGACTCGCTGGATTCGGTTTGCATCTTTCGCGGCCCAACTCGCCGCGGCTTCGGCGTGGCTGGCACCGCCGATCGCACCTTCGAAGGCGTGCACCGCAGTCACTGGTGGTTGGTCGCTGCCGTTAAGTAGGGCTGGCTTACGAAGCCCGCTCGCTAGAATTGCTCGGATGAGAGTCGCAATCGTTGGTGCCACCGGCCAAGTGGGCGCAGCAATGCGTTCCATCCTCGCCGAGCGGAACTTTCCCGTCACCGAGATGCGTTACTTCGCATCGGCGCGCAGCGCGGGCTCGACGCTTCTGTGGAAGGGCACCGACATCACGGTCGAGGATGCCGCGACCGCCGATTGCAGCGGCATCGATATCGCCCTGTTCTCGGCCGGCGCCACAGGCTCGAAGGAACTTGCCCCCCGATTTGCTGCTGCTGGCGCGACGGTGATCGACAACTCGTCGGCGTGGCGGATGGACCCGGACGTGCCGCTCATCGTCTCGGAGGTCAACCCGGGCGAGATTGCAAACGCACGCAAGGGCATCATCGCCAACCCGAACTGCACGACGATGGCCGCGATGCCGGTGCTGAAGCCGTTGCACGATGAAGCCGGCTTGGTGCGGATGATTACGTCCACCTACCAAGCCGTCAGTGGCGGCGGCCTAGCTGGCGTCGACGAACTCGATAAGCAGGCCCGGCAAGTCGTCGATCAGGCACGCGAACTCACGCACGACGGCGAGGCTGTGGTCTTCCCGACGCCGACCAAGTTCGTGAAGCCGATCGCGTTCAACGTGCTGCCGTATGCGGGCAAGTTGATCGACGACGGAATGCTCGAGACCGACGAGGAACAGAAGCTGCGCAACGAGAGTCGCAAGATTCTCGACATCCCGGATCTGCGCGTCAGTGGTACCTGCGTGCGAGTTCCCGTGTTCACCGGTCACTCGCTCAGCCTCACGCTCGAGTTCGAGCGCCCGATCTCTGTCGCACGTGCTACCGAACTGCTGTCGCAGGCGCCGGGCGTTGAGCTGATGGACGTCCCGACGCCGCTCGACGCGGCCGGCAAAGACGCGTGTTTCGTCGGCCGCATCCGCAAGGACGAATCGCTGCCCGACGGCAACGGCCTTGTTCTGTTCGTCAGCAACGACAACCTGCGCAAAGGCGCCGCGCTCAACGCAATCCAAATCGCCGAACTCCTGCTCTGAGTCCGTACCAGCGCTTTACGTAAAGGCTGTTCGGCCGTGACCACCTGATTGCAAGGGCTCGACTCGAACCTTCTTGACGCAAACGCCCGAGCTGGGCGCGACTAGAACGTGGTGATGGATCTAGCGCAGCTGCAGGATGTCATCGAGCGCACGTTTGGTGATCGGGATCGTGAGCGGGGAGTACCCGCCACCGTCGCGTGGCTGGCGGAAGAAGTCGGCGAGTTAGCCCAAGCCGTACGCAAGGGCAACCGCGAGCAACAGGTCCACGAGTTCGGTGATGTGTTGGCATGGGTGGCGACGCTGGCGAACCAGATGGGCGTCGACTTGGTCGAAGCCGTCGGCCGCTACGAGCACGGCTGCCCGCGATGCGCGCAAGTCCCATGCGCGTGTGCGCGTGCGTAAATTTCAACCGTCGGGGTGAGAAGATTTGAACTTCCGGCCTCCACGTCCCGAACGTGGCGCGCTAACCAAGCTGCGCTACACCCCGTAGCGAGTCGCCATG
>JAYVVU010000425.1:0-14000 GCA_043786755.1 Actinomycetota bacterium | reverse complement strand
CGAGATAGAAGTCGCCGGCGTGGAGAACCTTGCGCGAGTGGTCGTCCTTTTCGCCGATGCGGAAGTCGAGCGTGCCGCGCATGATGATGCCGAGTTGCTCGTTGGCCGGGTGGTTGTGCAGGAACGAACCGTCGGCGCCACCCTTGATGCGCCAGAACCACAACTGCAGATTTTCGCCGGTGATGATGCGCCTGCGAAAGCCCGGCCTGTCGGTCTCTTCGAACAGGTCATCGTCGAAGAAGTAGCAGTAGCGCGGGTCGGTGCTCATAGCAGCCGCTCGACCATCCGCCGCTCGACATCGTCGAGGTGGGCTACGACAGCGGCCACGGCCTTGCGGGTGTGTCCCTTTACCAAGGCGTCGGCGATCGCTTGATGCGCTTCCGTGGAGGTCTTAATGATGTCGAGCACTTCGGTGCGGTTTACTTCTGCGTACAGCAACGAGGCGAACTCGCCGGAGCCGAACAGTGACGACAATGCCTTCGCGTGCACCTCGTTCAGCAACGGGTTGCCGCACGCACGGGCGAGCGCGGTGTGGAATTGGCGATCGATTTCGCGGAACTCCTCCAGGTCGCGGGTAATGCGGGAGGCTATTTCGGCAATGAGGGCTCGTTCGTCGTCGGTCGCGCGCCGTGTCGCCATTTCGACGATGGCCGGCTCGATCACCTGGCGCACCTCGAACAGTTGCGTGACGAGCGCCTTACGGTCGTCGCCAGCGAAGTTCACCTGCGGTAGGAACTCGGCGACGACGGATCGATTGCCGCGGCGCTCGAGATAGCCGGCGATGACCAGACCCTGGATCGCCTCGCGCACAGAGGTGCGGGCGACGCCGAATTCGATGCACAGCACTCGTTCGGCGGGCAGTGGTGTGCCCGGCGCGAGTTGGCCAGTGTGAATGGCGTCGGCGAGTCGTTGGCGAATTTCGGCCGACACCGTCCGACGCGCAACCGGATCGAAGGTGGGCTGGGTTACTTCCGTCACTGCAGTCCGACCTTCGCGTATTGTTCGATTTCGTCGGCGATGTTCAGCGGGTCGACAATCGCTTCATGTTCCGCGCTGCCCCAGTGCGCTGCCGGCACTAACCACATCACCTCGAACTCGAGTCCGTCGGGGTCTTGTGCGTACAGACTCTTGTTGACGCCATGGTCGCTCATTCCGATAAGCGCACCGGCGTTCGTGAGTCGCTCGCGCATTGCTTCCAACTCGTGCAATGTCGGCACCTCCCAGGCCACGTGGTACATGCCGACTGTGCCCTTGCCCGCCTGCGTCGCACCAGCATCGGCGCCGACGGTGAAGAAGGCGATGTCGTGATGGTTGTCGGATGCTGGCGCACGCATGAACACGTACCCGCCGTCTGGGTGTTCGATGACCGTGCTGAAGCCGAGAACGTCGGAGTAGAAAGCTTGCGTCCGGCGGGCGTCGCGCACATAAAGGACCGCGTGATTCATCCGTGTGATCGGCATCCCCGAACCCCCTGTCCTGACGCATGGCTCAACTTGGACTGATGGTCTGACCATAGCGCATGGATCGAGACCCTCAAAACGTCGACCCTTCGCTGATCGACCGACAGGTCAGCCGACTGACATTGCATCATTGAGGCGGCGGCGCCATTCCACGGATGCCTTGTCCGACTGAGCGTTGACCAGGGTGGTCTTGTCGAGCGGTAACACGCCTTCGAGTTGTTCCAGCATCCGCTTGTCCTCGGCGCCGATAGACAGGTCGAAGCGGATGATCTCTTCCGCTGATACGGCGAAATCGTCGTTGCGCCAGACAACGAACGTGAAGTACGACGTGACGTCGTCGATGGGTGTCGACAGCAGCAGCAGGACGTGTTCAAGGCCGCCGCCGTACGCGATCGTGCTGCGTACGTCGAACGGCAAGTGGAAGCCCGTACTCATCGCCCGCTCTACAACGTCGGCCGATTGGCCACTGGCCAAAGTGCCCAGCGCGGAGTTGTTGGCCCGCACCTCATAGCGGTACCCGTACCAACTGTTGTCGAGTTCCTCCATTTGAATCTTTGGCACTTCCGTCTCTTGCGCGCGACCGAACGTGCCGACGTGTACGAACGGGAAATGGCTGATGTCGATGAAGTTGTCGGCCATGCGAGTGACTGAGCATTGCCACACCTCGACCGGAGTGTTGATGCGACGAAACGATGGGTCGTCCTCGTTTGGAATGACGGGAATGTCGGGACCGCCGTCGGATGCAGCCGTCGGCGTGCCGATGCACAGCCAAACCAATCCGTACTTCTCGGCGGTGGCGTACGTGGCGAGATGCGCCCGCGGCGGAGCAGGAATGTTGGCGGCGCTCGACGGAACGCGCACGCAGCGGCCCTCGTCGCCGAACGTCCAACCGTGATACGGGCAGACCAGGCAGCCATCGCTCATGTAACCGGCCGAAAGCGGCGCCTCACGATGGGGGCATCTGTCGGGCGCCGCTACAACGGTCGTCCTGGATCGATACAACACAACCTTGGTGTCGAGCAGCGTCACCCCAACGGGGGCAATGCCTACGTCAATGCTGCGCGCAACGGCGTACCACGCATTTCGCAGGGCGTCGTTGTGACACAGGACGTTGGTTGTGCTGCTGGACATGGTTGGAGACTAGACCACCCATCCGGGGTTCTTGGTCAGACCATCAGTCCATCTTTGCTATCTTGATCTCTGTGAAACCGAACACTTTGATCTTTGTGGATTTCCCATCCGACGACGTTGCGGCATGTGCCCGTTTCTACGGCGACGTGTTCAACTGGGAGGTAGAGGGTCGCCCGACCGGGGTCTTTCACCGTGGCGTGCCGGGCGGTTTCTTTCCGTTGGAAGACGGTTCGGATTCGACCGTTGGAAACCTCCACGTCGGTTTTGCCGACGTCGGCAACTATCGACCGCATCCCGACCCAGCCGGCACCGAGCCGCGGACGGTGGCAAGCGGTGGTCGCGGTGTGCGCGTGTGGATCCTGGTCAGCGACGACGACAACGAAGACGCAATCCTGGACCGGGCCGCGAAGCACGGCGGCAAGATCTTGTGGCGTCACCACTTCTGGAAAGAGTTCAACGGATTCAACGGCGCGTTCGAGGATCCGTGGGGAACCACCGTCGTGCTCTGGACCAAGGGCGGAACCGACCCAGTGCTACCAAAGGGCTACACCAATGAGTGACACCGCTGAAACTGCTAGCCGCGTCCGCCCGGCCTCGGTGCGTTGGACGCACATTGCGCTACCTGTAACCAACATGGACGCGACCATCGCGTGGTACGAAGACTTCACGCCGCTGCGCCTGCTCGACCGCCGTGAAGACGCGGACGGCCAGGGCGCGTGGCTAGGACACCCAGACCAGGGCGACAAGCCATTCATCTTGGTGCTCGTGTCGTTCATCCGCGATCAGCACAAGGGCAAGCAGCCGATCATGGCGCCGTTCGCACATATTGGGCTCGAGATGCCCAGCAAGGAAGAAGTCGACGCCATCGCCGACAAGGGCCGCGCCGCCGGATGCCTGGTGTGGGAGCCGCAGTGGATGCCGCCGCCGATCGGCTACATCTGCGCATGCACCGACCCCGATGGAAACATGATCGAGTTCTCGTTCGATCAGGGCGTCTACGAAAAGGCTCAGGAAGTCTGGGGCTCGTGAGCGCGTGCGAAACGTGTGCCCGCGATGTATGTGCGGCGTACCTGGCGGCGTTCGGAACCGGCGACCCCGATGCCATCACGGCACTGGTGACCGATGATTTTGTCAACGAGCACACGGCTGCTTTGGGAGGCGGTTGCACTGGCAAGGCCGAGTACGTGCGTCGAGTACCGGGCTTCTTGGCCTCGATGCCCGGCTTGCGCTACGAGGTAGAGGAGATCATCGCCGACGAAGATCGAGTGGCGGCCGCGTACACGCTTCACGCGCGCGTTAACGACCGCGACATCGCGGTGCGGGGCATGATGCGATTTCGGGTCGCAGGTGAGCTCATCGCGCATCGCACCGATTACTGGGACAGCCTCGTGTTCAAGCAGCAGGCTGGGCTCGAGTAGAGCCGTTCTTGCCGGAGTGAACACGTGAGCATCCCAACCCGAACCCTGGGTCATAGCGGCATTGAGGTCAGCAGCGTCGCTTTTGGCGTGATGATGTTCGGCCAATGGGGTAACACCGACGTTGCCGAGTGCCACCGCATGGTCGACCGTGCGCTTGCTGCCGGCGTCACATTGTTCGACACCGCCGACATGTACGACGAAGGCGCGTCGGAGACAATTCTTGGCGACGCGCTTCGAGGACGCCGCGATCGGGTGGTGCTGGCGACCAAGGTTGGCAACCCGATGGGTGGCGATCGCAAGCGCAGCGGGTTGTCGCGCCGCTGGATTATGCAGGCATGCGACGACAGCCTGCGCCGCTTGCAGGTCGAGCACATCGACCTGTACCAGATGCACCGACCCGACGCGGCGACGCCGATCGACGAGACGTTGGCCGCGTTCGACGATCTGGTGAAGGCGGGCAAGGTGCGCGCGATCGGGACGTCGACATTCTCCGCGGCACAGATCGAGGAAACTCATTTGCGTGCGTGCGCATTGGGAGTTACGCGGCCGACGAGCGAGCAACCGGCGTACTCGGTACTCGCGCGCGGCATCGAGAATGAAGTACTGCCCGCGTGTCGTCACCACGACCTCGGCGCGATCGTCTGGGCCCCGCTGAACGGTGGGTGGTTAACCGGCAAATATCAGCAGGCGGCCGACGGTGCGTCCGACGCGCAATCGCGCGCCCTGCGCCAGCCCGATCACTTCGATCACGGCCAAGCGAAAATTCGCGCGGAGAAGCAGCAGTTGGTCGCGGCACTGATCGATATCGCGGCTGGTGTGAACATGTCGTTGAAACAACTTGCGCTCGCGTTCGTACTTGACGACCCAACGATCACTGCGGCAATTATCGGCCCGCGCACGTACGAACAACTCGACGATCTGTTGACGCTCGGCAAGTTGGAACTGCCCGCGGGCGTGCGGGATGCGATCGACGTGCTGATCGCGCCGGGTCGCAACGTAAACCCCGCCGACGCAGGCTGAGCTTGTCTCGCCTGTGCGACGTGATCACCCCGTGGTTAAGCCGCGACACAAACGTGAGTACCTAGAGCATCGGGTACTTGGATTTGTCGGGTAGGCCCGAGCGACTGGTGATCGACTCGCCCATTCTTTGCGCGTCAGCCCATAACTTCGCTTCGTCGATCGTCGTGCAGTGGCCATCCTCGACCACGACCTTCCCGTCGACTAGCACGGTGTGCACGCCGCGACCATCAGCGGACCACACCAACTGATTGATCACGTTCAGCAGTGGGCGCCACTCGGGACGATCCGTGTCGTGCAGCACAATGTCGGCCTTGCGTCCAGGCGTGAGCGATCCGATCTCGTCTTGCAGCAGCATCGTGCGTGCTCCACCCAACGTCGCCATCTCGTACGCCTTCTCAGCGGGGAACATCTGCGGATCAACGCGCGCATCCTTGAACAGCCCTGCCACCAGGTACGTGGCGCGCATCAGATCGCTGTAGTTCGACGCGTTGTTGCCGTCGGTGCCGATCGACACGTTGATGCCGCGCTGTACCATCTCGGGAAACTTGCCGAACTGTGTGACGCCGTAGCTGACCTTCAGTGCAGTGGTGGGACAGTGCGCGACGCTCGTGCCCGACTGCGCGAGCAACTCCAACTCAGTGTCATCGATGCGCACGGCGTGAGTGATCGCAACGTTGTGGTCGAGCACACCGATCTCGGCGAGGTGCACCATCGGTCGCTGCCCGAACTCGGCGATGAAGCCATCGGGATCGAGCATTGCCGGCGACATGTGAAACGAAAGGCCAACGCCATGATCATTGGCCAGCGCCTTAGCGGCTTTCCACAACGGATCGCTGGCGGTGGTGTGCCCAACCAAAATGCTCCACGCCGCGATTCGCCCGTCAGCATGCGATCGGTGTGCGGTGAGCTGGTGTTCCAAGTGCTTGATCGCCGCATCCGTGGACTGGCGATACACGGAAGGCTCGGGCGGAAGATCCCATACCCAACGACCAACTCGTCCACGAATGCCGACCTCGACCAGCCCGTCGATCACCTCGTCGAGAAAGCGGATTGTGCCCGCCTCTAGGAAACATGTCGTGCCGGAACGCAACATCTCAACAGCCGCGAGTTGCCCCGACGTTCGCTCCTCGGTGGCATCGAACAGCGAGTAAAGCGGGCACAACCACTCGAAGACGTTCTCGACGAATGGTGTGTCGTCCGGGACATATCCGCGCGTGAGTGGCTCGCCGGTGATGTGGATGTGTGTGTTCACCATCCCGGGCGTCACTACAAACCGGTCGCCGCCAATCGTGCGCGCCGGATTGTACCGCGCTCTGAGATCGCTGGATTTGCCAACGGCGACGATCATGCTGCCGCGCACGGCGACCGCGCCGTTGCGAATGATGTCGCGATCGGCATTCATGGTGACGACCTGACAGCCCTCGATGAGAATGTCGACGGGCTCTGAGACCTCGGTCACTTGGCTCTCCTTTCGGGTCGCGATGCGACATAGACATAGTTGAAGCCGATTGGTTCCAATAGCCGGGTGGCTTCAAAGCCGGCGTCGTTCAACCAGCCACAAACCTGCTCGTTGGTCAGCATGCCACCGCGCGTGGTGTTAGCCAGCATGGTGAGGCCCATCTGCACGCCGAAGGGATTGTGCTTGCGCTCGTGGTCGGCGAAGTAGTCGGCCAACAACAACTGTCCTCCCGGCTTTAGCGTATTGAACGCTCGTCCAACCAACGAACGCGCAAGCGCGTCACCTTCGGTCCGACAAACATGGCCAAGCACCACCACGTCGAACGCCGCAGGCTCGACGTTGATCACGTGGAAGTCACCAGCGCGGAACTCGACGCGATCGCGCAAGCCGCGCTCGTCGACGGTTTGTACCGCCAGTTCGATCACGTCGGGCCAGTCGTTGACGACCGCCGTGCTACGCGCTGACTGTTCCAGAATCGCGATTGCCCAAGGAGCGCGGCCAGCGCCAAGGTCGAGCACCCGCAAGCCGGGTCGTCGCGCCCAGCCCAGACGCAGCCCGAGTCGGGATGCGGCCCGCAACTGGGTAGCGAATGTCGCCTGCACTAATGGTCCATAGAACGCGGCAGGGTCATCGTCAATCGGTTCCGCGACCTTGCCGGTGCGTACCATCTCAGCGAGTTGCTCCCAGTTGGCCAGCGGACCGGGGGCGACGCGCACTAACGACGCCATCGATGCCGGCCCATTGGTGCACAGGTAGCGCTCGGCGGTTTCGGTCAGTTCGTACACATCGTCGACTTGGTCGAGAAATCCGAAGGTCACCAGCGTGTCGCAGAGGTGCTGTAGGTGGGGAGCTGACACCGACAAACGATCGGCGAGCGGACGAATCGCCGTTGACCTCACTGACGCGATCGCATCGAACACGCCGAGTTCGATCGCAGCCGCAAGTGTCCAATAGGAACCCACGCCCTGGATGATCGCCCAGACCGGTGCGGAAGGGGGCGGCTTGTAATCGCGCCACGGCCGCCCGGTGTGCGCCATCGTGTGGCTCTTCTTCATCTCCGGGTAAGGAGAGTCAGTGGGCATCGATCTGCGGCCACCGATGGGGAACGACGATGCCCGCCCGGTCGAGCAACGCTTGCTGCAATGCGCCAGCCTCCTTCCACAACGTCTCGGCATCGACGTTGACACACCGACCCTCGCGCACTACTTCCCGGCCAGCGACGAAGACATCGCGGACCGAGCGACCATCGGTTCCCCACACGAGCTGTAATCCGACATCGCCGCGCGGCGACCATCCCCACCCACTCGCTCGATGAATGACGATGTCGGCCTGCTTGCCAACTTCTAGCGAGCCGATGCGATCAGACATGCCGATCGCCTCAGCGCCAGCGATGGTTGCTAACTCGAACGCGTCGTGCGCACCGAATCGCGTCGGGTCGATGCGGGTATCGCGCGCGATTCCTGCGGCGGCGGCGGCGGCGCGCAAAATGTCGGCCACATCGCCGGCATTCGACGCATCGCATCCGAGCGCAACCCGACCACCGCGCTCCACGATTTCAGCATGACGTCCGGCGCGCGTAACGCCCTGGCCAAGGCGAAGGTAGGCCCATGGGCAATACGCGATCGCGGTACGCGACGACAGCACGAGTTCAATCTCGGCATCGTCGAACCACACACCGTGCGCAAGCAAGAGGTGTGGACCGAGAATCCCGAGGTGATCTAGATGCACGACCGGACGACGGCCCGTTCGCGCCAAATAGTTCTCGGGATCGGAGGTCGTCGGCGACAAGTGCATCGTCATATTCGTACCTGCCTCTTTGGCGAGGTCGGACGCGCCGACCAGCAAAGCGTCTGAGGCTAAGTCGTGTCCGACGAGCGTGACCCAACCCTCGACGAGTCCGCCTCGTGGATATTTCTCGACTACCGCCCGCTGTCGCGCGAGTACCTCATCGACCGTGCCAACAAAGGGACCGACCTCGATGTCCCATCCCCAAGTGCCGATCGTTCCGCGAATGCCAACGGCGTGCATTCCCTTCACTACTTGGTCGGGATGGGCGACCGTGCCCGCCTCGACGACGGTGGTGACGCCGTTCTGTACCGACTCGATGGCGCACAACAACGCCGTCATCTCGTCGTCCTCGGGCGTGTGCGCACCGTGCAACGGGACCGACCAACCGAAGATCGAAACACCGGGAGCGAGTAGATCAGGTATGCAACTACGCACCAGTGGATCGCCGGTCAGATGCTGATGGGCATTGATCATTCCGGGCGTGACGACGCACCCGGTGGCATCGACCACGGTTGCGTGCGGGTGCGCCGCGCGTAATGCCGAGGTGGCGCCGACAGCCGCAATCGTCGAACCATCGACTAACACGGAACCCCCGAGAAGCACCTCACGATTGGGATTCATCGTGACGACATCGCCGTTGGCGATGATCAGTTCCATGATCGTTCCTTTCGGAATACTGTCGCGATGTGACCGAACGCGTGAATCCAGTGATTTTCGTCGACTTTCCGACAACCGACCCGGAAGCGATGTCGAATTTCTACGCCACGCTGTTTGGCTGGACGTTCAATCGCCGTCCTGCTGGTGAATTCCACGAAGTGCTGCCGGGCGTGAAGCCCAACGTTGGTATCCATCGCACTGCGTCGGCGATGAGCGGCCCAGTTCCGCGCGTCTATGTGATGGTCGACGAGCCGCCCGTGTACTTGGCGAGTGCTGTTTCGATGGGCGCGACAGTGTTGTGGGAGGAGAAGGAGTGGCCCGAGTTCGGTGCGCGCTACGCGGCGTTTCGCGATCCGTGGGGTGCGGAGATCTGTCTGTGGCGCGACAAGGGCACTTATAAGCCCGTCAGCAAGTCCTAATAGCGCGCTAGTTGCCACGGCGAGGCTTGCGACCGAAGACCTCGCGGACCTTTGGCTCGAAGTGCTCAAGCGGCAGCGAGTCGTAGTCAGGATCGAACGCCGTCTGATCCCACTCGTCGGCGAATTGGGCGGCGAGCGCGAAGGCGGGGTGATCCGCATGCTTGTTACGCATCATCGGGTCGAGCCCCATGCGCGCGTAGTAGTGCTTTCCTTGGAAGTCCTGGTGGACCTTCACCACCCAATACGCGTCGGGCGACACGAACGGCCGAATCATCTCGGCTGCGATTGCTGGGTGATTGGCGTTGCTCAACGTCTTTCCGAGGTCGTGGCACAACGAGGCGACGATCATGTCGAGGTCGGCACCGCCGCGTTCCGCGCGCGTCGCCGTCTGCAGACTGTGCTGCAACTGATCGATGGCGAACCCTTGCGTCAACGATTCCATCGATCTCAGGAGCTTGAGGATGCGATCGGCGACGTGCGTGAGGTCTTCTTCGAGATGGTCCTCGACGTAGGTCATGTATTCATCGCTGAACTCGGCCATGCTTGCGCCGACTGGTCCTTCAAAGTCGATTTGTTTGGTTGCCATGTGTAGGTCCTTTCTAGTTAACGATCGCCGACGAATCGGTCAGGCAGCCCGCCGACGGTGCCGGCGACGCGAGCGCCGGGTGGTTGGTACGGGTGAACAGCTACGGCGGCTTCATTGAGTTGGATTCCAAGGCCCGCGGTCGATGGTATGTCGAGGGTGCCGTCGACGATGGAGTCCGGCCCGAAGTTGCATCCGTCGCCGAATGTTGCCCAGGCTGAGGCGAGGCTCGGTGGATACTCGATCAGGCGAATCGCCGGCACCGTCGCGGCGAGGTGCAGGTTGGCCGCCAATGAGATCGGCCCCGCGCAGACGTGCGGCACTACCCGCACGCCGAATGGTGCCGCGGCTTGCGCCATGCGCCGCGCTTCGGACAACCCGCCGCATGTTGATGCGTCCGGCTGCAGTATTTGCAGTTGCTCTCTGCGCATCGCGTCGATCGCGTCGTCAGCACCGAACAGATGCTCGCCATACGCGATTGGCACCGGCGACTGGCGGACCAACCTTTCGATGCCGGCGCGGTTGCCTTGCGGTAGTGGTTCCTCAAACCACTGCACACCAAGTGCGTGAAGGGCATCGGCGACTCGCCGCGCGGTTGGCAAGGTGAAGATTTCGCTGCCGTCGACCATCAGCTGCACGTGCGGACCGAGTAACGAGCGCACCTCGGCCAGGGTGGCGACGTCGGCTTCCCACGCGGGGCCGACGCGCGACTTAACCTTGTTGACCCCACGCTCGAGCAATGGTGTGAGCAGTTCGACGTGTTTCGTCGCCGACAACTCTTCGAGGAACACAGTCGATGCGTAGATCTCGACGCGATCTCGAACGGATCCGATCAGCGATGAAACTGATCGGTTTGCAACTTTGCCCACGATGTCCCACAGAGCCAACTCGACGGCACTGCGCGCGTGAACTGCCACCCACTGATCGCCAAGTCGGCGCCGTGTAAACAGGCGCATACGTTCGGCGAGCGGCTCAGCGGCTGTCACTGATTGACCAACCAGAAGAGGAGCGAACACGTCCTCAACTATCGTCTTCAACACCGATGCGTAGGAGCAGCCGTAACTGTCGCATGCTTCTCCGAATCCGACGACGCCTGAGTCCGTCTCGATACGCACAAAGAAGAACGACATCGTGTCGCGCCCGGTTCCAAACGTGGCAGGCAATGCGGTGATCGCAGTAATGAGGGGGAAACTTGGACTGATGGTCTGACCATAGCAGCGCGGGACGGACTGGTTGTCAGCGCTAGGGCACGACCTCGTCGGCAAAAGACTTGTCAGTGATTTCGGCCAAGAGTTCGTTCAGTTCACCTGCTGCGATTCGCGCGTACAGCGCTCTCATCGCGGCTTGTTGATCGGGCGTCGGGTTGCAGATGACGGCGCCTGGTTGAGGATCGACGCCCACCTTGAACGCGCGCGTAGAACCTTCGACGAACGTCCCGTCGATGATGCTGGGCAGCAGGGCTCGCAGGTAGTCGCCGCCGCCGAAGCGCACAGCGATGTCGTACGCCAGGTCCACGTCGTCGCAAGCGGTCGACAATCCGGCGCTCAGAGTGATCCCCCCCGCCTCGTTGGCGGCCTGCACGACGGCGCGGTGGGCGCCATCGAGGTAGGGGAACACCGCGTCGGTTCGCTCGTCGAGTGCCGTGCGGAATGCGGCAGTCGCGTTCGCTGTGTTGTCGAAGTCGAACTCCGATTCGCCGGTTCGCACGAACGTCATCCGGTAGGTGCGATCAACCGCCTGCAGTCCCGCTTCGAATGCGTGCCACACTTGTTTCTCGAAGCCGTGGTCGCAACAGCCGATGACGGTGGTCCTGCGACCCCCGGTTGCCGCTAGCAGCAGACCGGTTGCGTAACCGGCGGTGTAGCCGATCTCGGCGCCGTTGTCGATAACCTGCGCGAGGCCGGGATCCTCGGGGATGCCAGCACCGCAGTTGCAATACCAGTAGATATCGGGATGTTGCGCGATCACGTCGCCGATCGACGCCGCAATTGCTCGTGCGCTGAGGATGATGACGTCAACAGCCTGTTGCGCGAGCTGGCCGATCTGCGCCACTGCTTCGGCGGGGTGGACATTGTCGAGCACGATCGGTTCGGCGAACCCGTTCTCGGTCGACAAAGCTCGCGCCGCGTCGGCTATCTGCTGCGACCAGCCGCCACCATCGGCGGGTCCAGTAGTTGCGACGCCGAATACGACCTGGCCGTCGCCGTTGAAGTCGAGCGGGCCAGCGTCGGGTGCAAGCGTCGTCGATGTGGCGGCCACCGCGGCAATGGTCGTGGTCGATGCCATCGTGTCGGCCGACTTGTTGTTGTCGTCGCTGCAAGCGACAGGAACCAGCGCCACAAGGGTGGCGGCCACAACCTGTGTTGTTCTCCGCATGATTCTCCCCAGTATTTCACCACGCGGCAGAATCTGCGCATGCAGGCGAACGTTGTGGTCATCGGCGCTGGAGCTGCTGGCTGCGTAGTTGCAGCGCGTCTCAGCGAGCGCGCCGATCGGTCGGTACTTCTACTGGAAGCCGGGCCGGCCGATGCTCGGCCGTGGCCGCATCTCACCGCGGTGCGAACTCCGCAGCAACCGGCGACGCCGTATCTGCGCGGGTTCGGCGTTGGCGGTTCGGCCGCGCTCAACGCGATGGTCGCGACCATCGGAGAGCATGACGATTACGACGAGTGGGACCGCGCGTACGGATGTGCTGGGTGGAGTTGGCGCGACGTTCGGCCGTGGTTTCGTCGCGTCGCGCTGCCACGGAGGCGTGCTGGCCGCAGCGAGGTCGGGCCGCTGTCGGCTGCGGTGCTGCAATCGGCGGACGGCGCCGAACGGGCGCGGCTGACTCGCACGGCAGATGGACACAGAGCGTCGGTGCGCGAGGTCTATCTCGATCCAGCTCGGGGGCGGAGCAACTTAGAGGTGCGATCGAATGCGCTCGTCGACCGGGTGCTGTTCGAAGGTCGACGTGCGGTCGGCGTCGTGCTCGCCGATGGCGAAGTGATTGAAGCTACGACGGTGATCGTGTGCGCCGGTGCTCTGCACTCGCCAGCGATTCTGTTGCGCAGCGGTGTCGAGCGCGAAGGCATCGGCTACGGCCTTCATGACCACCCGTCGCTCTCGATCCCGACAAGTGTGCACAAAGCGGATGAAGCAGATCTCGCGGTCTCGGTTGTTGTGTGGGCGACGCACGTAGCGCGGCACGACATACAGCTGCTGCCGTTCGACTCGCCCCATGGCTCGTCGTTGATGGCCGCCGCTATGCGGGTGTTCTCGCGCGGGCAAGTTCGACTTGCTTCGTCGGATGCGACTACCCACCCGATCGTCGAGTTTAAAATGTTGTCCGACGAACGCGACCTTGACCTGCTGCGCGCCGGTGCTCACAAGGCCGCCGCACTAGCTTCCGCGGCAGAGGTTCCGCTGACCGACGATGCACTGCGCGCTGCCGTCGGCAACTATGTCCACGCCGCGGGTTCGTGCCGCATGGGCGCCGCAAGCGATCCGTTGTCCGTCGTCGACGAGCGTTGTCGCGTCATCGGCTACGACTCGCTGCTCGTGTGCGATGCATCGGTGATGCCGAATCTGCCGCGGGCCAACCCATGCCTGCCGACCGTGATGATCGCCGAGCGCGTGTCGGGCTGGATTGCCAGCGGGTGATAGGAAAGCACGATGTCAATCGAGGCGACTAAGGCTGGCAGTTTGCACGAACTGGGCGATGCCTGCTTCGCATACCTGCAAGTCAAGGGTAGTTGGGGCTGGAGCAATGCTGGCCTGGTGGTGGGTGACGGAGCATCACTGCTGGTCGACACGCTCTTCGACTTGCACCTCACCGAGGCGATGCTGCAGTCGATGTCGTCGCTGACCGCCGTGGCACCGATTGCAACGCTGCTGAACACGCATGCCAACGGCGACCATTGCTACGGCAACCAACTGGTCGAGGGCGCCGAGATCGTCTCATCGCTCGCCACCGCAACCGAGATGGCGGAAGTGCCGCCCGCGATGCTGCATGCGCTGAACAACGCACCTGGCGAGTTGGGCGGGCTGTTCCGGTATTTCTTCGGCGAGTTCGACTTCGACGGC
>JAYVVU010000424.1:0-2604 GCA_043786755.1 Actinomycetota bacterium | reverse complement strand
GTCATCATCCTGAACGACGCGGAAGTCGTCGTGCTGTTGCGTCCGTTTGACGAGCTCAACGACGGTTCCAAGACGCAACTCGCGCAAGGCCCGGTCTCCGCTGCGTTGCTCGAGCTGTACAAGGCCGCCGACGTCACGGTGAACGAGAGCATCGGCGTCTGGGATAGCGAGCAGGGACTAGTCGTGGCGTCGTCGAGCGACGAGTGACGCTGCCGCGTGTCGTTGTAGTCGGCATCGGGCCGGCCGGTCCCGAATGCGTCACCACTCACACGCTGCAAGAAGTGGCGCGCATACCCCATCGCTACCTGCGCACGGCGCGCCATCCGTCGGCGCACGTCGTGCCTGATGCGATCACATTCGATGATGTGTACGAGGCGGCCGACACCTTCGACGACGTCTACACCACCATTCTCGATCGCCTCGCCAGCGCCGCGGCTGAACACGGCGAGATCCTGTACGCAGTTCCCGGGTCACCACTGATTCTCGAGCGCACGGTGCGGTTGCTAACCGCCGACCCCCGCGTCGTGTGCGTCGTGCACCCAGCCATGTCGTTCCTCGACATCGCGTACGCCCGGCTTGGCATCGATCCGGTCGAGGCGGCGGTGACTTTGATCGATGGGCACGAGTTCGCGATCGCGGCGGCGGGTCACAGTGGTCCACTGCTTGTCGCGCACACTCATGCCAACTGGGTGCTGACCGACATCAAGTTGGCGGTGGAGAGTGCCACCGGCGAAGAGCCGGTGACGATCCTCACTCGGCTCGGGTCGGCCGATGAACAAATCACGCACACGACCTGGGCCGAACTCGATCGCTCGGTCGAAGCAGACCACCTCACATGCATCTACATACCTCGACTGGCGGCGCCGGTAGCGACCGAAATGGTACGACTGCATCACCTCACGCGCGTGCTTCGCGAGCAATGCCCGTGGGATCAGGAGCAGAACCACGCCTCGCTCGTGCGCTACCTCGTGGAAGAGACATACGAAGTGGTCGACGCTTTGCAGGCGCTCGATGCCAGCGATGCCACCACCGACGATGCGCTCGTCGAAGAACTCGGAGATCTGCTCTACCAGATCGAGTTTCACGCGACCATCGCCGAGCAGGAAGGACGCTTCACGATGGCCGACGTCGCGCAGGGCGTGCACGACAAACTCGTCCGGCGCCACCCACACGTGTTCCCACCACAGGGGGGCGAGCGTGTGATCGCCGAGGATGCCGCGACGGTGAAGGCGAACTGGGACGACATCAAGAAGGTCGAGAAGAGCAGGACTGGCGCGTTCGACGGGCTGGCCCATTCGCAACCCGCGCTCGCCTACGCCGATGCTGTGCAACGCCGTGCTGCCAAGGTCGGATTCGATTGGCCAAACGTTGATGGTGCGTTGCCCAAGATCGCCGAAGAAGCCGACGAGCTACGAGCAGCCGCTGCATCCGGCGATGTACAACACACGCACGACGAGCTTGGCGACTTGTTGTTCGCCGTCGTAAATGTTGCCCGTCATCTAGGTGTCGAACCGGAGAGTGCACTCCGCGCTGCGACCGTGAAGTTCCGTCGACGTTTCGAGCAGGTGGAAGTGCTTGCCCGCGAGACCAACCTCGACATGACCACGGCCGACTTGCCGACACTCGACGCGTTGTGGGATCAGGTCAAAGCGACCGAATAGCTATCAGCCAGCGCGCAGAAACGCGGGGATCTCCATGTTCTCGTGCGTCATCTGACGACCAACGCACGAGCGGTCGAAGGTGGCCATCGCTCGCACCCAACTCGCAACCATTAGCAGCGAAAACAAGAACGTGAGACCCGAGAAGGCCAAGTAGCTGGCTTGCGACGAAATCGCCTGCGTGAAGAACGAACCGAGACCCGTCACGAGTCCGATCGCAACCGGCAACACCATGACGTGTGTCCACGGTGTGTCGGGTGCGCCGATGGCGACGGCCGCTCGTCGAAACGCGGCAAGGACTCCGAGGTGGCAAATCACTCCGATGCAGGCCACGATCACAATGGCGGGTGCCGTGTACTTGTTGGTGAAGTTCTCGGTGAACGCCGACGCGCCCACGGCGAGCCCGGCCACAAAGACATAAGCCATCGGCAGCGAGAGCGGCGAGATCGACCAACGCGACTTACCGCGCGCATTGAGTGCGGCGGCGATGCTCCACAGCAGCCAACCGGCGAGCGTCAGACCCAACGCGACGCCCGCCACGACACGTAACGACTCCTGGCCAACGGGGTCGACCACGACGCGACCCTTCGCGTAACCGATGTGTTCGTCGTCGTCGAGGAAGTAGAGCGCGACCGGCATCAGCAATCCGCCGTAGAGACCAACCGTCACCATCTGGCGCGGCAGCCAAGTGTGATAGTGACGAACGGTCTCTTCTTGCGCGGCCATAGGCCGCTGCATCCGATCCGCGAGCACATTTGTCATACCCCCTCATCGGTCGCCCGTGAGGACCGCATGAGTGCAGATCGTCGCCGGATACCGTGTCTGGCGTGAAGGAGCCAGCATGAGTGAGATCATCAACGTTGTCGGCCGCGAGATCCTCGACTCGCGGGGCAACCCAACGGTGGAGGTCGAAGTCCAATTGGCGAGCGGGGCAAGCGGGCGGGCC
>JAYVVU010000423.1:0-2606 GCA_043786755.1 Actinomycetota bacterium | reverse complement strand
GCTTCGTCAGCGGTCTACTCAGCCTGGTCGATATCGAGGCCGATCCGCTGAGCAGTCGCGAGCACATCTTGCTCAGCAACCTCATCCTCAACGAGTGGAGTGCGGGCCGCAGCTTCGACTTGCCTTCGCTGGTCGGCATGGTCACCAAGCCACCGATTCGCAAGTTGGGTGTGTTCGAACTCGACGAGTTCTTCCCGCCCAAGGATCGAATGGCGTTCGCGATGCGGTTGAACGGTCTGCTCGCGTCGCCATCGTTCGGTGCGTGGATGGAAGGCCCACCGCTCGACATCGCGAAGTTGCTGCGCACCGACGACGGCAGGCCACGCTGCGCAATCATCACGACCGCGCACCTCAGCGACCAGGAACGTCAATTCGTGACCACGCTCGTGCTCAGCAAGCTGGTCACGTGGATGCGCAAGCAGAGCGGCACCACCGACCTGCGCGCGCTGCTCTACATGGACGAAGTAGCGGGCTACCTACCGCCAACGGCGATGCCGCCGACCAAGAAGCCGATCATGACCATGATGAAACAGGCGCGTGCATTCGGCGTTGGCGTCGTGCTGGCGACACAGAACCCTGTCGACGTTGACTACAAGGCGCTCTCCAACGCTGGCACCTGGATGATCGGTCGACTGCAGACAGACCGCGACAAGCAACGCTTGCTCGACGGCATGAGCGCGGCTGCGGGCGGCGTTGATGTCGGCGCAGTCGGCGACACGATCAGCGGACTCGCTAAGCGCGAGTTCGTCTTGCGTCGCGCCGGTAAAGACAAG
The DNA here is from genome assembly GCA_043786755.1 of Actinomycetota bacterium. GTDB lineage: Bacteria > Actinomycetota > Acidimicrobiia > Acidimicrobiales > Ilumatobacteraceae > UBA668. The sequence continues at coordinate 1,833 of JAYVVU010000423.1, read as the reverse complement.
CCCGAGGTGTTCACGACGCGCTGGGCAATGAGCTACCTGCGTGGTCCACTCACCCGCGACCAAATCGCGGTGCTGATGAAGGATCAGAAGGAGGCATCCAAGGCCGAGTCGGCAAAGGCGAACGAGGGCAAACCAGCGACGACCAAGCCAGTCGTCGAGTCCGACGAATCGCCATTGATTCCCGAGGTTGCCGATGGCGTCGCCGTGCGTTGGGTCGATATCGCTGCTCCGTGGCTGCCGACGATCGGAGGCGATCCGCGCGGCACTCGTTACGAACCGGCAGTGGTCGCTCGCGTCGCATTGCGCTACGACGACGACAAAGCCGACTTGATGCACGACGAGGAATACGAGGCGGTGCTGTTCCCGCTAACCGAGCAGGTCGACGCCTCACGCGCGATTGCTGTCGACTACGACGATCGCGACCTGCGCGAGGAAACTCCGGCGTCCGCCGCCTATCAACTGTCGCCAGCGCCGATCAAGAGTAAGAAGTTCTGGACCAGCGTCGAGAGCGGCCTCACCGATCACCTCGTGCGCAGTCGCAAGGTGGAGCTGCAATACAACAAGCAGCTCAAGCTCTACAGCCGTCCAGGCGAGACCGCCGAAGCCTTCGTGCAACGATGTGCCCAAGCGGCCGACGTGCAAGGCGATGCCGAAACCGCGAAGTTGCGCGACAAGTATCAAGCCAAGGTCACCTCGCTGCAGTCGCAACTACAAACGGCCGAAGATCGCGCCGAGGTGCTCGAGGAGCAGCGCAAGGGCAATCGCAACTCGGAAATCTTGTCGACCGCAGGGTCGATCCTCGGTGGGCTGCTCGGCGGCAGCAAGTCACGCGGCGGCATGCTGGATTCGGTGCTCGGCAAGGCCGGCAGTGCAGCGGGCCGCAGGGGCCGTACGTCAGCGTCGAAGCAGCGAGTCGAGGCTGCAGAAAACAAGATTCAGATGCTGCACGATCAATTAGAAGATCTCGAAGCCGAACTGACGCGAGACGTCAGCGATATCGACGCCAAGTGGGCGGCAGTCGCTACGCAATCCGAGACGATGCCGATCACGCTCGAGAAGAGCGATGTGAAAGTCATTCAGCTCTCGCTCGTCTGGATTCCCGTCGGTTAGACAACTAGCCTGCACAATGCCTGCACTGCTGCTACTCTGCAGGCATGTCAGTTGCAGTCACCATCCGTCACGTACCCGACGAGGTTCGCAACGAACTTGCCGCACGCGCAGCCCTCAAGGGTTGGTCCTTGCAGGAGTTCCTGTTGCAGGAGTTGATCGAACTCAGTCACCGACCCGACCGGGCGGCATGGGTCGCGAAGGTGCGATCCGAAATCCCGCCCGGGCAAACCGTGACGGTAGAAGAAATCCTGGCTGCCCGCGACGCCGATCGACGGTGATCGTCGTCGATGCCAGCGCTGTCGTTGCATTCGTCACCGACACCGGTCGTTTGGGCGAGTTCCTCGCTGCCACCCTTACTGCGAATGAAGTCGCCTACCCATCGTTGATGCCATACGAAGTAGCGCACGTACTTCGACGTTTATGCATGAACGGTGTCGTCGACGAACAAACCGCAAGGCGGGCGTTACTCGGTGGCGCACTTCGCGGGCAAGTCTTCGAGTTCGCCGATCTCGCCGATCGGGTTTGGCACCTCCGTCACAACCTGACTGCGTACGACGCGTCGTATGTCGCCTTGGCTGAATTGATCGACGCACCGCTCCTCACACTCGACACAAGGCTCGCCGCTGCGCCAGGCACGCGGTGCCGATTCGTCGAGGTACCAAGCAGCTTCTAGGTATCTAGCGAGTCGGCTGGAGGCAGCGTGCTAGGGCCGATGTGTTTGTT
>JAYVVU010000422.1:0-2618 GCA_043786755.1 Actinomycetota bacterium | reverse complement strand
GCCGCGTGCTGACCGACGACATTCTGCGCGGGTCCAAGGGCAAGCCGATTCGACCCAAGACGGCTGGGCAGAAGCGCTATGTCGATGCCATTCGCGCCAACGTGATCACGTTCGGTCTCGGCCCTGCCGGCACTGGCAAGAGTTGGTTGGCAGTTGCGATGGCCGTGCACGCGTTGCAGACCAAGCAGGTGCAACGCATCATCCTGACGCGCCCCGCCGTTGAAGCAGGCGAACGCCTTGGCTTTCTACCTGGCGACTTAATGGCGAAGATCGACCCGTATCTGCGGCCGCTGTACGACGCGTTGTACGACATGGTCGAACCGGAAGGTGCGCAGAAGTTGCTCGAACGACAAGCCGTCGAGGTTGCGCCGTTGGCTTTCATGCGTGGTCGCACGCTGAACGACAGCTTCATCATTCTCGACGAAGCGCAGAACTCGACACCCGAGCAAATGAAGATGTTTCTCACGCGCATCGGTTTTGGCTCGAAGGTAGTTGTCACCGGCGACACGAGCCAGGTCGACGTTCCCGACGGACGTAGTGGTCTCATCGGGCTCGAACCCACGCTCACCGGCATCGAGGGCCTCGCGTTTGTGCACCTTGGTGCTGGCGACGTTGTGCGCCATCGCATCGTCGCCGACATCGTCGCCGCGTACGAGCGTGCAGGCATCGCCAACGCGGCTCAAAAATCCAGAGCCAAACATGGTTGACCCTTCGCGACCGCGACTCGACGCTCCGCGACGAGTGGGTGGTGAGGGCGAGCCAGAGGTATTCTGCGCCGATGAACAGGGCGATGTCGTCATCGATCTCGAACGATGGCAAGCGCTTGCGACCGACGTGCTGCGCGCAGAAGGCGTCCGCGGACTCGCCGAGTTGTCGTTGCTGTTTGTGACCGAACGCGAGATGGCCGAACTGAACGAGGAACACATGGGCAGCACCGGCCCCACCGATGTGTTGGCTTTTCCTATTGACGCACTTGAGGCAGAGATTGTCTTGCACGGAATGCCCCCGAGTCGCGGTCCCGACCGCGCGCCGCCCGATCCGGGCGACATGCCGCTGTTGCTCGGCGATGTCGTGCTGTGCCCGGCCGTCGCTCAGCGCCAGGCGCCAGAACATGCTGGCACGCTTGATGACGAGCTGGCGCTATTGGTCGTTCACGGCATCCTGCACGTTCTAGGCCACGATCATCACGAGCCGGTCGCGCGCGACGCGATGCGTGCGCGCGAGGTCGAACTGCTACAGCAACATCATTGGCACGGACCAACACCGGCCAACTTCCGTCAGGAGCACGCTTCGTGATCGCCGGAGAATTCACCAATCTCGACCTGTTGATGATCATCATCATCTTCGTGCTGTTGATTGTCCTGATCTTCGCGGCGGTCGCCGAGACGAGTCTTAACCGGATGACCAAGCCGCGGGCTGCGTCGTTGGCCGACAAGGGTCTGAAGTCGGGGAAGGCGCTGAAGCGACTTGTGGAACACCCCGAACGATGGGCGAACCCCTTACTGCTCACCGTCAACATTTGCCAAACCGTACAAACGACCCTCACGACGGTGGTTGCGATACGAGTATTCGGAACGTACGGCGTCGTCATCGGCTCCGTACTCAATGTCCTGGTGTTCTACGTGTTCGCGGAAGCAGTGCCGAAGACGTACGCGGTGTTGTATCCACAGCGCGCTGCGTTGCTGATCGCGCGCCCAACAGCGCTGGTCGTCACATTTCCGATACTGCAATGGATATCGCGTGGATTGATCAAGCTCACGAACGTGATCGTGCGAGGCAAGGGTCTTGAGCAAGGGCCGTTCGTTTCGGAGCAAGAGTTGCTCGGCATCGTCGAGACCGCGGCCGAGGACGGCGTTGTCGAGCACGAAGAACGCGAGCTGATCGAGAGCATTATCGAGTTTGGCGACACCGTCGCGCGCGAAATCATGGTGCCGCGCCCCGACATGGTGGTGGTTGAACACACCGAGACTGTGTCGGCCGCACTCGACATCGCGCTCGAGCACGGTTACAGCCGTTTGCCGGTTGTCAACACTGAGGACGACGACGTGTTGGGCCTTGCGTACACCAAGGACCTGATGCGCACCGAGCGCAACGGTGGCGGCGATCAACCGGTGACCAATCATCTCGTGCGCGAAGTGGTGTTCGTTCCGGAGAACAAACCAGTCAACCGACTGATGCGCGAGATGCAGGCGAGCAAGTTCCACCTCGCGCTGGTCGCCGACGAGTACGGCGCGCTGGCCGGTTTGGTCACGCTCGAGGACTGCCTTGAAGAGCTGGTCGGCGAGATTGTCGACGAGCACGACGATGAGGAATCGGAAGTGCAGCGGTTCGCGGACGGCGACTACCTCGTCGATGGAGGTATGGCGATCAGCGATCTCAACGACCTGCTCGGCCTGTCGATTCCCGACGACGACTGGGACACCGTTGGCGGGTTCTTGTTTGGAACTCTCGAACACGTTCCAGCGGTCGGTGAGTCGATCGTCCACGGCGGCTGGCGCTTTAACGCAGCCGAGGTTGAGGGTCGCCGCGTTCGCGGGGTGAAGGTCACGCTCGAACCGGATTCCGGCCTACCGGACGAAACCGACGACGAGGACGACTAGCTCGCGCTTTCGCGCTCG
>JAYVVU010000421.1:0-2619 GCA_043786755.1 Actinomycetota bacterium | reverse complement strand
AAGCGGCCATGCCCGCTGGCAACACCGCGTGCGATGTGCGCGGGCGTGTACGCGACGAAACCAATCAGCAGTGCGAGGACCAGCACCCAGTCGTCGTTGAAGAACGCAGACGAGATTGCACCACTGGCCGCAACGATGCCGACGGCAACGATGCCGGCGAGGATCATGCCGAGGATGATGACCTTGCGCAGCACTGGCTTGCCGCCCAAGCCGGTTGCGCGGCGGTGGGCGAGTGCGCGAGCGAGTTCCTGCTCGACCGGTAGGAACACTCCGGGAGCGAGGGCGAAGGTGGCGACCCACAGGCTGGTGATCGGTTGCAACGCTTCGTCGCTGCCGAGTGCTTCCTTGCCGACCTTCAAGAAGAGGTAGCTGGCGAGGCCCGCAATGAGCAGGCCAACCGCTACCGGCAGCGTGCCCTCTGGCAGCGGCACGCGAGAAGAAGAGGACGATTCGTCGGATGCTGCCACGAGGGATTTGAGACTATCCGCGAGCGAGCCGAACGGCTCACGCCGTCCGGCTCGTCGCAGGGTGCTGTTACTCGGGGGTACTGGGCGTACTTGGGGGTACTAGACCGTGGCGGCTGCCGGCGCAACGCCGACGAGGTCGCGCACTTGCTTGCGTGCGGCCTTGACCAAACCGTGGGCCTGGCCGACGACAGCGGCTGCCTGGTGCGGCAGACGGTCTTCGAACTTCTCGACGGCAGCATCGATCTTGGTCTCCATGGCGACGACACGGGTGTCGAGCTTGGCGAACTGGGTCTCGAACTTGACGAGCATCTGCTCGACCTGGGTCTTGCTGGCGCCGAAGCGGGTGGCGATGTTGCGCACCATCTCGCGGCGGCGGACCTGTGCCTGCTGCAGTGCAAGTACGCCGAAACCGACGGTTACGTAAGCGGCGTCGCGTACGGCGGCGACAAGCTTTTCGTTGGTGTCGGCCAGACGGGAGACATCGAGACCCGAGATATCGACGGATGGGAAGGTGGCGAGCTTTACCTTGTCATTAATGGTGGCGGTGACCTTGCTCACGACTTCATTGACGTTGACCATGATGATTGTCCTTCGTGAAAGCCGGTGGGGTCCGGCGGTACAGCTAGCAGTGTACCGCAGGGTGCTAACTATTGCAAGCACCTGACCGGTCGAGCCACAACCTGCGCAGCTAGCCTCATCTCTTCGTGGAACCGACAGGAACGCTCGCCCCTCCCGTCGTGGTTGTGATGGTCGTCTGGGAACCTGGCGACTGGTTCCAGACCGTTCTCGACGGCGTCGCGGCGCAGGACTACAGCAACCTCAGGTCGCTCTTCTTGTTGGCTGGCGAGCCGGGCGATCTGCCGGCCCTCATTCGAGCCTCCGTGCCGAACGCCTTCGTGCGAGCGGTCGAGGGCAACCCCGGCTTCGGAACCGCCGCCAACGAAGTGCTGCGCCTGGTTGAGGGCGAGAACGGCTTCTTCTGTTTCGTGCACGACGACGTCGCGCTCGACCCTGGCGCCATCCGCCTGCTGGTGGAAGAGGTGTACCGCTCGAACGGCGGCATCGTCGGCCCGAAGTTGGTCGAGTGGAATAGCCCGCGCGTGCTGCAGCACGTCGGCCTCGCGATGGATCGCTTCGGCGAAGTCGATGCGATGGTCGAGCCGGGCGAGCTCGACCAAGAACAGCACGACGCCGTGCGCGACGTGTTCGCCGTTCCGACGGCCTGCATGATGGTGCGCGCCGACCTGTTCCGAGCGATCGGCGGCTTCGACACCGCGATCGAATACTGCGGCGACGACGTCGACCTGTGCTGGCGCGCACACCTCGGCGGCGCACGTGTGCTGGTTGTGCCAGCTGCCCGCGCTCGCCACCGCGAACAACTGGAAGTGCGGCAACCCGATGCGGTCAGCGTCGCTCGTGCCACGCGCACGCGAATGCGAACGGTGCTCACGCTCACAGGCGGTCAGCGCCTGCCGTTGCTGATGCTGCAGTTGATCGTCATGACGCTCACGGAATCGATCGTCTTCTTGCTCACCGGCCGCGTGCGGCTGATGCTTGCGTCGCTGGGTTCGTTGCTCGGCATCGTGCCGCGCATGCCGTCGTATCTCGCGCGCCGCCGGGCGCTGGCTTCGTTGCGCAGTGTTCCCGATCGCGAGATCGCCGGCCTGCAGTTGCGGGGGAGTGCACGGTTCGCGACCTACATGCGCTCGCGCGACGCGCGCACGCTCGATGCCGACTTCACGACCGAACGCCGTTGGCGGCAGACCGCCGGTAGCGCGCCGGCATTGGCTTGGCTGTCGGTGATCATGTTGACCCTGCTCGGTAGTCGCACGCTGATCACCGGCGGAGTTCCCAAGTTCGGTCAGTTCTTGGCGTTCCCTTCCAGCCCTGCCGACCTGATGACCAACTACGTATCCGGGTGGTCGGGTCACGGCCTCGGTAGTACGTCTGCCTCGCCAACCGGCCTGGCGTTGATCGCGCTCGGTGGTGTGTTGACGCTGTTCCACATGGCTGCGCTGCACACGGTGTGCGTAATCGGGTTGCTGTTTGTCGGCTACCTCGGCATCTGGCGCTTGTCGTCGTTGTTCCCGACGGCTCGAGCGCGTGTGGCAGCACTCGTCGCGTATGCGGCCGTGCCGTTGCCGAGCCAGTT
>JAYVVU010000420.1:0-6132 GCA_043786755.1 Actinomycetota bacterium | reverse complement strand
GCTCCGAATCCATGCTCGTCGATACGCGGACGAAGATCGTCGCGACCATCGGACCGGCCAGTGAAAGCCCGGAAATGCTCGACGCGCTGCTGCAGGCTGGCGTTGACGTCGTGCGCCTGAACCTCAGCCACGGAACGCTCGAATCGCATCTCGAGCGGCTGAAGGCCGTGCGTGCATCCGCTGCGCGCGTTGGTCAAGTCGTCGCTGTGCTGGCCGATCTGCCAGGGCCGAAGGTGCGTGCCGGGCAGTTTCCCGAGGGTGGCTGCTATCTCGCGGGTGGCGCCGCGCTGACTCTTGTACCCGGCGACGGTCCTTCGCGCGTCGATTCAATCACCGTCGACTACCCAACCGTGCTCGACGATCTACAGCCTGGCGATCGCGTAGTACTCGGCGACGGCGCGATCTCGTTGGGCGTCGACTCGATTACCGCCGAAGGAGCAATGTGCACTGTCCTAACCGGTGGGCGCGTGCAAGGCCGACCCGGTGTGCACTTGCCCTCGGAACGATTGCGGCTCTCGACCCCGACCGACGACGACCTTGTGTTGGCGCGTGCGATGGCCGAGGCCGGTGTCGACTTCCTCGCGGTCTCGTTCGTTCGGGCAGCCAACGACCTACGTCTCGTGCGAGAAGCGATTGCGCCGCGCGAGACACGGTTGGTCGCCAAGATCGAGACGATGCCTGCGGTCATCGCACTGGAGTCGATTACGGCCGAGGCAGACGCGATCATGGTTGCGCGCGGTGATCTCGGTATCGAATGTCCGCTGGAAGACGTGCCGCACTTACAGAAGCGCATCATCCGCCACTGTGTGGAAGTTGGCGTGCCGGTGATCACGGCGACGCAGATGATGGAGAGCATGATCACCTCGCCGTCGCCAACCCGGGCGGAGGTCAGCGACATTGCCAACGCAGTCTTTGATGGCACCGATGCGTTGATGTTGTCCGCCGAAACTGCGATCGGCGCCGACCCACCGGGCGTCGTGCGCACAATGGTGCGCATTGCTGGGCGCGCAGAAGCTGAAGCCAGCTACGCGCAGTGGGCAAGCCGCCTTGGTCGGGTGCAACGCGATCAGTGGCACGACGACACCATGTCCGTTGGTCAGGACCGGATCACGATGGCCATCACACACGCTGCTGGTCAGGCCGCAGCCGACGCGGGAGCGAACGCGATTCTGTGCTGCACGCGTAGCGGTCGCACGACGCGTGCGATGGCGCGGTTCCGTCCGGCGGCAACGCTGATTGGTTTGTCTCCCGACCCGGCGACTGTGCGCACGATGTCGTTGTCGTGGGGTGTGCGGGCACTCGAGGTCGGCACCTATCACAGCACTGACGATCTCGTCTGGTTTGCCGTGGAACGCGCCGTGCAAAGTGGTTTGGTGAAATCGGGCGACACGGTGCTGGTGTTGGCGGGCGCACCCGATCGCCCGAGCGGTGCGAGCACCGACGTCCTGCGCATTGTCCGAGTCGCGTGAAGTCTTGGTCGGCCGAGGCGGGCGATGCCGGTAATCCGCTGATCGCCATCGTGCACGGCGCGATGGATCGTTCGGCGAGCATGCTGAAGCTGAGTCGTCGCCTCGACGAGACATATCGAGTGTTGCGCTACGACCGTCGCGGGTACGGACACTCGGCGACGCACCCAGGCCCGTTCGGAATGAAGGAACAGGTCGCCGATCTCGTTGACCTACTTGCTGGCCGACGTGCCGTGCTTGTGGGCCATAGCTACGGGGGCAACGTTGCGATATCTACCGCCGCCCAACATCGCGACGTCGTCGCCGGCGTTGTCGTGTACGAGTCGCCGTTGGCGTGGGAACCATTCTGGCCACCGACGTCGGTGAAAGCGTCGGCTGCTCATGCGCCGGTTCCGACCAAGGAAGAAGCCGCCAATTCGGCGGAGGCCTTCATGCGCCGTCTCATCGGCAACGAGCGATGGCAGGCGCTTCCCGAACGCACGCGGCTCAGCCGTCGTTCGGAAGGGTTGGCGCTAGTCAGCGAACTGAAGGACCTACGCGAGAATCGCCCGTGGGACGCTATCGATGTGCATGTGCCGGTTGTGGTCGGTGTCGGCAGTCGAGCAGGCGAGCGCTACCTCAACGGAATGGCGCACGTCGCCGATTCCATCGTGGGAGCAACACTGGTGTGCTTGGACGGGTGCAGCCACGACGCGCCGACAATGGCGCCCGATCAGTTCTGTCGCGAGCTGATCGCCCCATTGCTAGAGCGCGTCGGCGCGCCGTGGAGTTGATCTCCTAGCTAGAAGACTGTGTCGTCAAAAGACCGTGTCGTTAAAACACGCTGACTTCGCTACCGAAGAACGTGCAGGTGATCGAGTCCTTATCGGTGCTAGCCGTAACCCTCGACTTGGCGCGGTCGGCGCAGTCCTGCAGGTTGCCGCGCTGCGTGAACACTCCGAGGCCAAGGCCAACGAGCAGCAAGATCGAGATGATCTTCATCGTGACGTTCTTGATTACCCACGCCGAGATGACGGCGAACGCGAGGAACGCGATGGCAATGACGATGGCGAGGGTCTTTGCGGATTCCAGCGAGAGAGCGGTCATGGCCAAACCCTAACTACTGCCAACGGGCGTAGGGTGGCAGCGTGAGTGAGCAACCGATCCAGATGGTGTCGCAAGGTCCGCCGCGCACGGTGCTTCCCGCGGAACCGGCCGCTGTGCGCGACGCGGTTCAGCGTGTCCGCGAAGCACCGGACGCCGAACAGCGCACAATTGCCGCGTCGGTCGTGGCGCAGTTCCCGCGTTCGCTGATCGCATGGTGCGCGCTTGGCGACGTCGCCACCGACACCATCGAGCGCTACGCCGCGTACCGCGTTGGCTATCACCGCGGTCTTGATGCCTTGCGCGCCAATGGTTGGCGCGGATCGGGCTACGTGCGCTGGGCCGACGAAACCAATCGCGGCCTGCTCGGTTGCATGCGCGGACTTGGCGCGATGGCTGCTGCGATCGGTGAGGACGACGAAGCGGAACGGCTTGCGCTGTTCCTTGCGCAGCTCGATAGTGCCGGCGGTGGCGGCTGAGTCGCGTCGCCGCTGCAGTCTTGTGCGGCGGGGCCAGTCGCCGAATGGGTCGCGATAAGGCGCTCTTACCCATCGACGGAACACCGATGGCGTCGCGTGTCGCCGATGCGCTGCGCGCAGGTGGCTGCGATCCAGTAATCGCGGTTGGTGGCAACTCCGAAGCGCTGGCAGCGCTAGGTCTCAGCACGATCGCGGATCTTTGGCCCGGTGACGGCCCGCTTGGGGGAGTGATCACCGCGCTCGAACACTTCGATGGCAGCGATGCTGTGGTTGTCGTCGCGTGCGACCTTCCGCAGCTCGCGGCCGCAACTGTGACCGAGCTCGTCAGCGCACTCGTCGCCTCCGCCGACATCGACCTAGCAATGGCTGTCACCGACCGAAAGCAACCGCTCTGCGCGGCGTGGCGTCCGAGGGCCGCCAATCAATTGTCCGTCGTATTCGCGGCTGGCGGCCGACGCCTGCTCGACGCCCTCACCGACCTCCACGTAGCCGAAGTGAGTGTCGCTGTTCCAGAGCTGACCAATGTCAACACTGTCGACGATCTGCCCGGGTAGCGTCGACATATGGCAGTAATTGAGGTTGGCGTCGAACAGTTGCAGACCGCACTCGCGGCCGGGGCCAAGTTGATCGACGTGCGCGAACCCCACGAGTTCGACGATGGTCACGTCGCCGACGCAATCCTCATCCCCATGCGAAGCGTCCCAGAACGCATCGACGAGTTTCGTGGCGCTGCTCCGACGTACCTCATCTGTCGTAGCGGTGCTCGCAGCCACAGGGCGTGCGAGTTTCTTGAGCAGAACGGCATCGAAGCCATCAACGTCGCTGGTGGCATGCTCGCCTGGGTAGAGCTTGGCCAATCGGTCGTTCAAGGTCCAGTTCAAGTACCCGTCCAGTGACCCACCGTTGGATCGCCTCCGATGGTGAGGTCGCCGAATTTGTAGAACGAGCATGCAAAGAGCCGCGCTATGCGCTCGACACAGAGTTCCATCGCGAGCGCACCTACTTTCCGAAGTTGGCGTTGGTGCAGATTGCTGCGGCAGGCGAGATCGTTCTCATCGACCCGCTGGGGTGCGATCTCTCACCGTTGAAATTGCTGTTCGACAGCGAGTCGTTGTGTGTTGTCCACGCGGCGCAGCAGGACCTCGATGTATTGACTCACGCAGTAGGCGCGATACCGCGTCGGTTGTACGACACGCAGTTGGCCGCCGGTTTCCTCGGTTACAGCACGCCGTCGCTGGTTTCGTTGTTGCAAGGCGAGCTGCGCGTCACGGCGGCGAAGGGTGATCGGCTGACCGATTGGCTGCGCCGGCCGCTCTCCGACGACCAGTGCAGTTATGCGGCAAGCGACGTTGCGTACCTGCTGCAGTTGCACGACACGCTGACGGCCAAGCTCGATGCCGAAGGGCGTTCGGAGTGGGTGGCCGACGCGTGTGAGGAACTGCGAACACGGCCCGTCGGCGGTATCGACCCCGATCTTGCATTCACCAAGCTGAAGGACGTCCGCATTCTCAAGCCGCGCGCCCGCGGTGTAGCGCGTGCCGTCGCTAGCTGGCGTGAACGACGGGCGATGTCGATCGACTCGCCGGTTCGCCAGGTGCTACCAGATCTCGCCATCTTGGGCATCGCGCAGAAGCAACCACGCACGGTGCAAGAACTCGGCCAAGCGCGCGGTGTCGATGAACGGCACACGCGCAGCGCAATCGCCAAGGAACTACTCGCCGCGGTGGAGATCGGGTTGGCCGATGAGTCGCCGCCGATCGCAGCCGAAGGCGACGACCTCGATCGCGGATTGCGTCCGGCAGTGACGTTGGTGTCGGCGTGGGTCAGCGAGGTCGCCCGTCAGCAACGCATCGACTCCGGGTTGCTCGCGACGCGTCACGATCTGGTGGCGTTGCTGCGTGGCGATGAAGACGCGCGCTTGGCGACCGGCTGGCGCGGGGAATTACTCGGTGAAGGAATTCGCCGACTCGTTGCCGGTGAGGCCGCCCTTACGTTCGACGGCCACGGTGGGCTCAATCTGATTGACGTCCCATAACACGTCGCAGTTTCGCCCACAGCTGATCGAAGGCCTCCGACACGTCGGCGCTGCGCGCGCCGTAACTGTGAATCGGGCGTCGCTCGCCGATCGCTTGGTTGACGATCACTCGCTGCGGAATGACCGGCTCCCACACTGCCCGCTTGCCGACCGTGCGCGTCAGTTCGTCGTAACGGCGCTCGGCCTCGCTGCTCCACGCGGGCACCTTGTTGACGATGACGCCGGCGAGTTCCAACGTGGTGTTGTACGAGTCCCATACCTCGTCGACGAGATCCGCGACAGCGCCGATACCGCGCAAACTGAGCGCGGAGGGTTCGACGACGATCACCGCGTGCTCGGCGGCCGTGAGGCCGGCAGTCGTGAGGGCACCCAGCGAGGGCGGGCAGTCGATGAGGATGACTTCGAACTGATCGGCCACTTCGGCAAGTGCTTCTGCGAGACGCTCGGGATGAGTGCCGTGGTCTTTCGCCATCAGTCGTGACGACGCGGGAAGCACCGAGACCGCGTCACCCCACGCCGACTCAACGATGGCCTTCGAGGCGGATGTACGCGACAGCACCTCGGCGGCTGAAATTTCGACATCTTTCGGATCGAGGCCGAGCACCCAGGTGCTCGATGCTTGCGGATCGAGATCGACCACTAACACGCCGTGACCGGCGGTACCGGCGGCGGAAGCAAGTCCGAGCGTGACGGTGGTCTTGCCGACACCGCCCTTTTGATTGAGGACTGTGACGATGTTTCCCATGGCTACATCGTGCCACTACTGCGAGCTGCGAGCCACCCATGCAACGCCCATCGGTATGTGACCGTCGACCGTTTTTCCTTCTAGGGCTGGGTCAGTGCACAGCACGATGGTCGCCCCGTGAATCGGCACAGCCTGGGGTTCCTCGCCGAGGTTGATGCATGTCACCCACGTTTCCTTGTCGGCGCAGCGTTCCCACGCCAGTACGCCAGGCGCTCCGTCGAGCAGCCCGAACGAGGCGTTGTCGATGCCTGCCCCGTGCAGCGCCGGAGTGGAACGCCGCAGCTGCAGCAGCCGTCGGTAGAAGTTGACGATCGAAGCATCGTC
>JAYVVU010000419.1:0-14121 GCA_043786755.1 Actinomycetota bacterium | reverse complement strand
GCTCTGCGAGTGCGGCTCTCCCGGCACAGTCTCGGTGTTGCAGAACATCACGTAACGCGCGCTGGGCAGAGGGTTCAGGAACAGAAGCGTCACGGTCGCGCCGGGCTCGATCCCGTTGACACCGCCGATGAAATCGAAGCCCTCGGGCATCGATTTGCCTTCCGGCACGGGCGGCGCGTCCTCCGGGTGTTCGAAGAAGACTGTGATGTCCTGGTCGGGCGGCGCAGTGAGGATGTTGAGTTCGTGTCGTTGCGAAGTGCCGTTGTGAATCTGCACGGCGATGTTGCCGTCGACAATGAGCGACGAGTTGAACTCGATCGATGAATCGCCGAACTCAACATCAACGACGAGCGCGTCACCAGTATCCGCAGTCGTCAATGCCGCACCGTCGATCAGCCACGCTCCATCGACCTTCACCAAGGTGAAGTCGCGGGCCGGGCCTACCAACCGAAAGAACAGTGAGGCAACCGTGGTCGCGGTGTCCCCCACGATCACCGGGTCAGAGATCGCACCCAACCCCCATTGCTTGGCACCGAGGTAATAGCCGGTGTTGCCGACGAACGCATCGCCCGATTCGTGGAACACCTCTTCCAACGCATCGTCAGTCCACCACTGCATGAAGCCAGCGACATCGCCCGCGGCAAGCGCGGCGCGTATGGCATCCATGGTTGCCGTCACCGCCAACGCGTTGGGCGACGCGACCGGATCGGACTTCTCATCGCCGGCGCAGGCCACAGCCCCGATTGCCAACGCGACCACGAGCAATAGGCGTTTCATCACGCAGACGCTAGATCCCGGCGGCAGCCTCAAGTCTGCTCCCGGAAGACCCGATACCAACGGGTGGACAAGCGGGAGTTCAAGAACGAGCAGGTACCCGCGCCCGTCGACCTTGCTGAGTTGGTGTCGGCGCTCGGCGACGCATTGCTGCTGGTCGACACCTCCGCGACGCTGCTCTGGGCGAACCCGGCAGCTGAGCGCCTTTTTGGCATCTCGCTCGAATCTGGCATTGGAATGAGCGGGTTCGACTTCATTCATCCGGACGACATCCAGATTGCCGCCTTGTCGATGGTGAGCGTGCAGTCAAAACAGGTCGGAACGCTGATCGAGTTGCGCATCAGGACCGACGAAGGCTGGCGCTTGGTCGAGGTTCGCGGCACCCCAGTCGGCGACAACATCCTGCTCAGCGTCCGCGACCTCACCGAGCGGCGCCGCTGGGAAGTTGCTAACGACGAGACCGCTCGCTTTCGTTCAATCGTGCACAACGCCGCAACCGTGCTGATACAGGTGACGCGCGACGGCAACGTTGGCTCAGTGTCGGGGGCGATGACGAGATCCCTCGGCCATGACCAAGAATGGCTACAGGGCCGCCCACTGCTTGAGTTGGTCGATGACGGCGACCAATCGGGCGTCGCAGAGCTACTGCAAACACTTGCGAACCGGGGCGACGATCCGGCGCCGACAACAGTCGACGTGCGCCTCCGACACGCCAACGGTTTGGCGGTCCCCTTCGCCCTCACATTTGTCAATCTGCTCGACGATCCAACCGTCGAGGCGTTGATCGTTTCCTGTCACGACATCACCGATCGACTGTTGGTGGAAGAAGATCTACGGCAGGCGAACTCGCTTCTGTCGGCCGCGCTGCAGTCAACCAGCGACGGGATTCTCGTCGTCAACCTGCTCGGTCGCATCACCAGCTTCAACGAGAAGTACGCGACTCTCTGGCGAGTGCCGCCCGAAGCACTGAACTCACTAGAAGACGGTCAGGTAATGGCTGCGGTGCTTGAGCAGCTCGCTGACCCGGAGCAGTTCCTCGCCAAAGTGCAGGAGCTCTATACCAACCCAGACGCGCCGAGCAAGGACACACTGCACTTCAAGGATGGCCGCGTGTTCGAGCGTGACTCGATGCCACAGCGCATCCACGGCGAAATCGTCGGCCGGGTGTGGAGCTTTCGCGACGTCACTGAACATCGCCGACTGGAGAAGGAACTCGTCCACCAGGCGTTTCATGACTCGCTGACCGGCTTGGCCAACCGCGCGTTGTTCTGCGATCGCGTCGAACACTCTGGCGCCCGCATCGCTCGCAGCGGCGGGCGACAAGCGGTGCTCTTCATCGACATCGATGACTTCAAGAATGTGAACGACAGCGTCGGCCACTCTGCTGGCGATGCATTGCTAGTCACCATCAGCGAGCGACTACAACACTGCTTGCGTCCTGGCGACACCGTTGCCCGATTCGGCGGCGACGAATTCGCCGTACTCGTCGATGGCTTCGAAGATCCTGCCGTTGTCATGGAGATCGCCGATCGCATCGTCAGTGCGCTGCGCGAGCCGGTCATCATCGAAGGTCGACAACTGCCGACCTCGGCGAGTGTTGGCGTTGCATTCGACTCGGCCGGAGCGCCGGTCGAAGAACTGTTACGCAACGCCGACATTGCGATGTACACGGCGAAAGCCAACGGCAAGGACTGTGCACGTGTCTTCGCGCGCGAGATGCACGATGCGACGATGCGCCGCCTCGACCTTGACGCCCGCCTGCGCGGTGCAGTTGGGCGCGACGAATTCATTCTCCACTACCAACCGATTGTCGAGCTGGGAACCGAGCGCTGCCGAGGATTCGAAGCGCTCGTGCGATGGCAGCACCCCGACGGCGGACTGCTGCTGCCGGCGGCGTTCATTCCGTTCGCGGAAGAGAGCGGCCTCATCTCCGAAATCGGCGACTATGTGTTGACGGTTGCCTGCGCGCAACTCGCGCAGTGGACCTCGCTCTCACACGGCTTGCCACCAACGATGTCGGTCAACGTGTCGCCGCGACAACTGCTCGACAAGCACTTCCCCGGTCGTGTTGAATCGATCCTTGCCTCCCACGGCCTCGACCCCTCATACCTAACGCTCGAGATCACCGAAGGTGCCCTCATCCAGGATCCGGAACTCGCTGCCGGGCGCTTGAAGCAGCTTCGTCAACTAGGCGTTCGCATCGCCGTCGACGACTTCGGTACCGGCTATTCATCGCTCTCCTATTTGCAACAATTCCCAATCGATCAGTTGAAGATCGATCGTTCGTTTGTGGCCACAATGCTCGCTCGCCCTGGTCTCTCGCTGG
Source organism: Actinomycetota bacterium (assembly GCA_043786755.1). Lineage (GTDB taxonomy): Bacteria > Actinomycetota > Acidimicrobiia > Acidimicrobiales > Ilumatobacteraceae > UBA668. Next base: position 11,021 of record JAYVVU010000419.1, on the reverse strand, counting down.
CGGGAGCGGTCATCCAGATCGCGCATTCACTCGGCATCACGCCGATTGCAGAGGGCATCGAGAGCGCTGAGCAGGCCGACGCATTACTCAAGCTCGGTTGCGACCTCGGCCAGGGCTTCCATCTTGCGCGACCACTCCCCGAGTCTGCGGCGACAGAATTCCTTCTTGAACGAGGTGCTAGAGCCGGCAGCGAGCTGCGCCGAAAGCATCTGCCGCGGTCGGTTGCCCATCTGGGCACGTGACCAAGCAGCGAGCACAAGCAGCACCCGACGAGGCGCGGCCGCAGCGAGATTGCATAGTCGCCCTGGGCTCGTCCACTACTTTGGCGGGCGTGCTGCGCCGCTTTGGGCCTTTCGCCGTGTTCGTCGCTCTGGTCGCGCTCGCGTGCGCTCCGCAAGAAGGAACCCCGGAGGCTCTGCGTACCGGGCGCGGCGTGTACGGCGACAATTGCTCGACCTGCCACGGCAACGCCGGGCAAGGGGGCGTTGGACCTTCACTGAGCAACGTGCTCAACACGTGGCCCTCATGCGACGACCAGAAGGAATGGATTTCGCTCGGCAGCGAAGGCTGGAAGAAAACCTACGGCCCGACCTACGGAGCCAACAACAGCGAGATCAAGTCGAAGATGCCCGCCCACGCCAACAAACTCTCGCCCGACGAGATCGCCGCCGTCGCCGCGTTCGAGCGTGTCCAGTACGGCGGCGGGGACGCCGCGACCGAACTCGCCGCGTGCGGCGTCAGCGAGGACTGACCGCCAGCCGAGGGGTCGTTCAAGCCGACCTCGCAGCCGCGTTAACTTGTTGCCGTCTCAGTTGTCGTCACATCCTTGGGGGTTTAACCATGACAACGTTTGCACCAGGCGCCGGGCTCGCGCGTGCGTCACGCATCACATTCACTGCCGCTGCCTGCATATTCGTCTACACGATCAGCATCGGAATTCTGAACGGACTCGACGTCTGGGACCCTGGTCACGACGTTTTGATGAGCCACGTGCACAGCGGGACGCTCGGCTGGATCACGCTCGGCGTGAGCAGCATTGCCTTCCTCATGTTCTCGCAGGACCGCGAAGTCAGCGCCGCCGAACAGAAACGATCAGTGATCTTGGCCTGGGCGCTTGTCGTCTCGATCGTGCTCTACGCGCTGGCATTCCTCATCGGTGACCACATCGCCGATCGCATCCAGCGCCCGATCTGCGGCACGCTGCTGTTCGTCGTCGTCATCGCCATGCTGGTCTGGATGGTCAAGGCCTACCGCGCCCACACCTCACGCAGCGCGGCACGACTCGGAATGCTGCTCGCCTGGATCTCGCTGCTCGTCGGCGCTGTCTTCGGGATCGTGCTCGGCCTGTACACGGCGAATGGAGAGGTGCCAGGACTCAGCAACGAGACGGCATCACGCTTCGCTGACGCACACCCGCCGGCCATGGTGATCGGCTACCTGCTCGTCGCAGCATTCGCGGTTATCGAATGGCTGCTGCACGACAAGGCCGAGGGTCGCGCCGGCTCCGTGCAGATGTGGTTGCTCTTCGTGGCTGGTGTTGTGATCAACATTGGTTTCGTCAGCGGCAAGGACGAAGAACTTGTCGGCCCGGCAAACCTGATGATGATCGCGGCTGGCATCACGATGCTGTGGCGCTCGCGAAAGATGCTGGCACCCAGCGGATGGCGCGGCGCAGGACTAGGGCGCTTCCCGCGACTGGCACTCGTGTTCCTCGTCGCCTACCTGGTGTTGCTCACCGTGCTCGTGTCGTGGATCATCCAAGACGTCATCGACTTTGATGCGCAAACCGAATCGCAGAAGGGCCTATTGCTCGCCTTCGACCACACCATGTTCGTCGGCGTGATGACGATGGTCGTGTTCGGCGTGCTGTCGACCAGGCTCGTCACGCCGCGCACAGCGCTCGCCAACCGAGTGTTGTGGTGGGGTGTTCCGATCGGATTGACCGGCTTCGCAATTGGTCTCATCACGACGACCGCTGTCCCGAAGCGAATCTTCGCTCCGATCATGGGCTTGTCGCTGTTGTTCGCACTCGCGATCTACCTACGAGAACTGCGAGCGAGCACCACCACCACGTCGTAAGGCTCGGCTGCGACCGAGACACCCGACCGACAGTTGAGCCGCCACTGGCTGGCATGGCACAGTGCAATGGTGGCGACATCAGCTAACACAGCGGAGACGCACCGAGCAAGTCAGCGGAGAGACGGTCGCAGGGTCATGGTCGCCGGAGGAGGTGGGTTCATCGGCGGTCACATGGTCGCCGCTCTCGCGGCCGCGGGCGCCGAGGTGCGTGCAGTCGATAGCAAGCCCATCGCGGAGTGGTACCAAGCCGGCGTCGCCGACGAGGAGATGGTTCTTGACCTATCAATACGTGACGATGTGGCCAGCGCTGTCGAAGGGTGCGACGAGGTATACAACCTGGCGTGCGACATGGGGGGCATGGGGTTCATTGAACGCAACCGAGCACGTTGCATGCTCTCAGTGCTCATCAATACCCACTTGTTGACGGAAGGCCACCGCGCGGGCATTGAACGGTACTTCTTTGCCTCATCCGCTTGCGTGTACCCGTCGTATCGCCAGGGTGTGCCCGAGGCCGTGCCCCTGAGGGAACAAGACGTGCATCCGGCTTCGCCCGAGGAGGGGTACGGCTGGGAGAAGCTATTCAGTGAGAAGCTTTGCGTGCATTTCGGCGAGGACTTCGGCATGCGTACACGAATCGGACGACTGCACAATGTCTACGGTCCGCATGGAACCTACGACGGCGGGCGCGAAAAGGTGCCAGCAGCGCTGTGCCGAAAAGTCGCAATGGCAAAGCTGAGTGGAGCGACCGACATCGAAGTGTGGGGTGACGGCGAGCAAACGAGGACCTTCACATTCATTGATGACGCAGTCATGGGCATGCGCATGCTGATGGACAGCGACGTGGCCGTCCCGTTGAACATTGGCTCCGGTGAATTGGTCTCGGTGAACCAGCTGCTCGACATTGTCGAGGAAATCGCCGGCACTCGGTTGAACCGGCATTACAACACTGCACTGCCACAGGGGGTTCGCGGCCGAAGTAGCGATAACACCCTGATTCGCGACTTGTTCGGTTGGGAACCTTCCACACCATTACGAGTCGGGATGGAAGCGACGTATGCGTGGATCCACCACCAACTCACCGCGAGGGGCGCGTGATCAACCAGCTGTCGTTTTTCGGGTTAGGCAAGCTCGGATTGCCGCTGGCCGCGCTCTTCGCCCGCGCCGGAGTACCGACGTTGGGCATCGACGCGGACGCGCGCCTCATTGACACGCTCAAAGCAGGACAGGTTCCCCATGCCGAGCCTGGCCTTGCCGAGCTCCTCATCGGGGCGCGACCCATGCTCGCGTTCGCGCATGACGCTCGGGGGGCGGCCGAAACCGACGCCTCCATCATTCTTGTGGCCACGCCATCCGATTCGTCGCAACCGGAGTATTCGAGTGCTCAAGTCGAGCAAGCGTGCCGCGACCTGTGTGCGGCACTCAGCCAACGACCGGTGTGGCACCACCATCTCATCGTGATCTCATCGACGATGGCGACCGGGGCGATCGGGCGACGGATCGTTCCTTTGCTCGAACGAACGCTCGGGCGGCGCGCGGGTCACGACTTCAGCGTCGCGTACGTCCCCGAATTCGTCGCCCTCGGACAGGTACTGCTGGGCTTTCAATCTCCGCCCTTTCTTCTGGTCGGCGCCGACGATGAACAGAGCGGCAGCCGCGCGACCGCGCTGTATCGGCGCATCACCGACCCGGCGACACCAAGCCGTACCCTCACAATTCGGGATGCCGAACTGGCGAAGGTCGCTTCCAACACGTTTCTTCCTTTGAAAATTTCCTTCGCGAATTTTCTCGCTCAGCTCGGAGATCGCCTTGGTGGAGCAGACATCGATGCGATCGCTGGCGTCCTGTGCCTGGATCCGAGAATTGGTTCGGGGTTGCTGCGAGCCGGCACGCCTTACGGCGGACCGTGCCTGCCGCGAGACGTCGACGCACTAGCCCACTTGGCGCAATCGCTCGGGGTCGCTTCTCCGCTGACGCAGGCGACGGCCGCCGTCAACTCCGCGCAATACGACCTCATCTTGCAGCACGTGCTGGCGGCGCACCCGCGATGCGTGGCAGTGATCGGGCTGGCATTCAAGCCGGGCACGCCGGTCATCACTGCGTCGCCGAGCATCACGCTGATCAAGCGACTGAACGAGCATGGGATTGCTGTGGTCGCGTACGATCCGAGCGCGGAAGCCCGCGCCAAGACCCTCGCTGTTCCGGGGATCGTGCTCTCATGCCGCGACACGCTCGAAGAGGCCTGCGCCGCTGCCGACACGATCCTGATCTGCCATGCCGATCCCGAGTTCGAACGGATCGCCAGCCTGGTGCCCCATGACGGCACGATCGTCGATCCCTGGGGCGTCGTGCCCGACAGCCACCCGGGTCTCGTGCGAATTGGCCGACCTTCCCGCTTACAAGGCGTGCCCCGCGAATCGCGCGAGTCGCGGCGAACAGAGCTCACCCCAGGCGACGAATCGGCACGAGCCGTAGACACGCTGACCATCGCGCAGCTCGTGCTCCCGGATCTAGCTGGCCACTATTTCAACGAACTTCTGGGGTACAAGGCCGCCGCTCACTCGCTTGGCCTGACCCCGAAAATCTTTGTGCCGCGCGCGACTCCGCCTGGACTCGCCGAGCCGCATTCTTTGAAGGCGGTCTTGGATCCACCCGCGGAAATTACGCCCGTCCATGACGACAACACCCTGGAACTGCTGGACGCCTGTTTCGAAGCCGGTTGCTCGCTCGACGCGTTCTGGTCGGTCATCGCGGCCGACGGGGTCACCCGCACCGACCTAGTCCTGTTCCCGCTAGTGACGCCCAGTGTCATATTTGCCGTCGCGAGGTGGCTGGGCCAGCGGCCCGTCGACGAGCGACCGGCGGTATTCCTGCGATTTGTAGGGCCTGACTTCCTAGATCAGCACAGCGGACGCTTCAACGCACGTGCGCTTCAGTACCACCTAGCGAGCAAGGACCTTCGGACACGGCCAGGCGCCGATCGCGTGTTCTTCCTCGCCAACAGCACCCGACTGGCCAGCGCGATCACCCGGATGTCGGGTCGCCGGACATTCCTCATGCCGCTGCCGAAATACCTCGACGTGCCGGCAGCGACCCGCAGCGCCATCTCGCCTTCTCAGCCAGTGATTTATGTTCACCTGAACGTGCGGTCTGGCTCCCTGATGGGCGTGGTCGTTGAGGTCGTCCGACGAGTGAGAGCCGACATGCCCGCGGCCCGCTTTCTTGTCAAAGCCGGAGGCGATGTCGGCTCTGCGGTCAGCGCACTCCAACTCGAACCAGAGCTCAGCTCGGCCATCGAAGTCATTCCGGCCGAACAAAACCCACAGGACTACCTAGCGGCGTTGAACCGAAGCACCATCATCCTGCTGGCGTACGAGGCACATGAATACACGTACGCGACGTCGGGCGTGTTTGCCGAAGGCGTCGCTCTCGGCAAGGTCATGGTGGTGCCAGAAGACACCTGGATGGCCGGCGAGATCACCGCCGGCCGCGCCGCGGGCGTGACCTTCGGTCGGCCCACCGCTGAATCGGTCGCTGAGGCGTTCTCCCTCGTGTGGCGTGACATGACGGCGCTCGAGGTCGCGGCGCGCCAACGTGCGTCGCCCTGGCGACACGAAAACAGCTGCCGCCGGAATCTCGAAATCATGCGCGAGTTGGCTCCTGGAGTCGCGGATATGGACCCTCGATATCACATTGGAGACGAGATCGACTTCGGCGACCATTTCGACTGCCGCGATTTCATGGGCGCAGGCTGGGGGCCCGTTGAACCGTGGGGTGTATGGACGATCGGCAGCCGGGCAGAATTGGTGCTGCGACTGGAAGCGAGCACGCGCAAACCGCTCCAGTTGCGCGCCTGGGTACTTCCCTTCTTGCACCCTGACCACCGCTCGCTGGCTGTTCGCGTATCGATCAACGGCGAACGGGTTTCCAAGTGGACGTTTCAGCTGGGCCAATCCACAAACGCCGATTCTGAATGGCGAGAGGCGCCTCTCGCCATCGACGGATCATGGAACGACACCGGCGAACTTCGAATCGCATTTGATATCGAAGCACCAATGTCGCCGTGCGCGCTCGGATTGTCGCAAGACCGCCGGTTGCTTGGCCTCGGCCTGCGCCGTCTCACGCTGGAGCCTCAGCACTGAATTGGACTCCACTAATGTGCTCGGCGTGGTCGCCCGAGTTCCGCAACGACGTCCTAACGGGAACCGATGATGGCCGATCCGATTGAGGACATCATCGGCGACTTCCGGGCCTTCGCCGCGCAGCAGCGAGACCGGTTGACCACTCGCGGCATCGACATCAGCGCGTACACGCTCAGCCACCTCGCGTATCGCGTCCCAGAGTGGGACGAGTACCTACGCGTTCCGGACTGCTCGAGCGCCACGCGATAACTAATCGCGAGACCGTCTGGAACGGTAGGCCGATCTCGTTGATCGTTCCCGCCGAGCCGATGGAAGTTCTCGACGGGAAGGTCGTACCGCTCATCGAGCTCATCGCGCCGGTGCACCAGCGCGTTTACAAGATGGGGTTGGAACACCTCGGCGTCGTGGTCGGCAACACATTCGACGCGTTCGTCGACGAGCACAAACCCGTTCTCACCGGCCAGCAGTTCCAAGGGCCGACGAGCACACCCGATCCCGTCTACCTCTTGTTCGAGGACTTCACCCACGTGAAGTTCTATCGACTCTCACTGCAGGCATCCGTTGAGGTCGACGCCGGCCCATTCGAAGACGGTTTCCGTCACGTCGAAAACTGGGTGCCGCAACGACTAGTGACCGCCACCGGCCCAAACCCGCTGCCGCGCTAAAGGATCAACGGGGCGCTAGGCGCGCTTTGGGCGCCACGAAGATGAGCGGCCCGTCTGAGCGAGGAATATGTCCTGCGCACTCGCGTCGGACCCGACTTCCGCTGCGGGTCCGAGTACTCCCGCGGCGCGCCATGCGGCGACGTATGGGCTAAGAAAGCCGACTACGAAATCAGTCAAGCCCGTCGCGAAACGATCGTTGGCACCAATCGCTCGCGCCAGATCCCATGAGTGAATAATCACATCGGAGGTGACTTGGCCCAAGTATTCACTCGCGGGGCAGTCGCCGAAGGAAAGGTGCGTTGTGCGATCCTGCACGCCTGGTTGCGACGCAGCGGCCAACGCTTCTGCGGCCGCGGATTCCCACGCCAGCCGAGGGTCACTGCCGAGAACATCGCCATCAAATTGATCACCGATCTCCGCGATCGTCTTGCCGTCGAGCAGCGGCGGCACCCACAACAACTCGTTGACTACGTGGTTGACGAGAGTTCGCACGTCCCAGTCAGCGCACGGCGTCTCCGCGGTCCACTGTGTTGCCGCGACGATCGCGAGCCGGTTACCGAATCCTTCTAACGCCAGCTTGACCGGTGCTACATCCATGGGGTTCTCCTCCGCTTGCTTGCCGCTTCCTCGAATTATTAGTGCTACACCGGCGGAATGATAGAGCGCGCGTCGTTTTGGCAGGTGATGCGAACAGCGACCGGTAAGACGATGCATGCCGAAGCAAGGTCACCACACTTCCTCGACCTCTATCAGCAGGCGTTCCAGGATGTGTACTCCTACGTCGCCAGCCGGGTGATAGACCGCGGCACGGCTGAGGATGTCACTCAAGAAGTATTCATCACCGGGGCGCGTCACGTCGCTCGCGGGAGTGACGTCGATGTTGCGTGGTTGAAGACCGTCGCCCGCAACAAGATCATCGACCATTGGCGCGCGCGGGCCAGAGAGGACCGCAAGCTGGCACTCGCCTACGCGGCCGAGTTGTCCCCGGTAGTCGACGGAAACAAGCCCGCCGACGCCGAACGGGTGACACAGGTGCTGGCCGATCTCAACCCGACCTACCGCGCCGCCCTAGTGCTGCGTCACCTCGATGGGTTGAGTGTGCCAGACGTCGCCGAGATCCTCGATCGGTCAGTCGAGGCGACAGAGCAGGTATTGAGCAGAGCGCGCGCCGCCTTTCGCAGCGCGTACGCACCAACTTCAGGAGCGACAAAGTGAATGACGATCTCGACCTCGGCATCATCGAACGCCATCACGATGCCGACCCGCGTTACCGGACCGAGTTGCGCCAACGCGTCGCGGCGATCCTCGATGGCACCGACGTATCAGCCGACGATGCCGCAATCGAGGTCACCGTGATCGACTTCGCCGCGCAACGACCAAAGCGGCCCGAGCAGCGGCGCCGCTGGGTGCCGGGTATTGCAGCGTTGGTCGCTACGGCGGCCGCGATTGCTGGCATCATCGTCGTGACTACGCGCGACCATACGGTCGCTCCGACTGTTCCGCAGCCAACCACAACGGAACCGCAGCCGTCGCTTGGATTGACGTCTGGTGGGATGTGGCCGCAGTCGACCCTCGATGAAGTACGCGCCGCCCAGGAGCGCGCCGACGCCGGCGACCCCGACTACACGTGGCAGGTCCGCGCGCTCGTGGAGCCCGAGGAATATGCCGAGCACATCGAACTCGAACTAGTCGACCGGTTCATTCGTGAGGTGCTGGGCTGGGAGGCGTACCTGTTCAACGGATTTGCAAGCGGAGGCGCCACTTCGTTCGACGCGGAGGGTCATCCCGACGGCACTTTGCCCGATCATCGCTACGTTCGGTGTGCGCTGGGGCGAACGAACCCGCTCTACCCGCCGCAGCCCGGCTCGGAACAGCCCGGCGAGTTGTGCGCGCCGACGATCGACGACGTCCACTACGAGTCGGTGAGCCTCGATCTCGCGCAACTCGCCCGCCAAGGCAGTGACGGCATCTGGGTGGTGAACCGATGGAACCTTACGGAGCCGTATGCGCAAACCGATCCGGCGATTGTCGAGGCGCAGGGCAGGGAGCGCCTAGAGAAGTTCCTTGCCGCACGCGTCGCAGGTAACGGCGCCACGGGAGGGTACGTAGGCTTCGCCGGCGATATTCCGCTCCTCTACGCCACCTCGGATGGTGCCCCGTACGAGCGATACGAACTCGACCGCGTGGACGGGCCGTGGTGGCCCTTCGGGGCCATGACGTTTTCGGCCCGGCTGTTCGCGAACGGCGGTGCAACTGTGGTCGAGCAGGAGATCTGGGTGTCGCCGGACTCCTCGCCGTCGCTCGATGCCAATTCGACGACCGAGAACGGCCAGCCGATCGTGCGGTCATACACATCCTCCGACGGTGAGGTCACGGTTTCGGCGCCGACCACTTGGCAGATGTGGTGGCCCAATGAGGGTCATCAGCTCGAGGTCGGTGTGTGGTTCGGGTTGATGACGCTGGGAACTTACGAGACCAGGACGAGCATCGGTTTCGTCGACCCGGCTGCCTACGACGCATGGTGCGCAGCCAACGGCGGGTCCCCGCTGCTGTCGGCGCCGGCGAGTGCAGCTGCGATTGTGCAGCAACTCATCGCCGATTCAAACTTCGAAGCGACCGAGCCGGTGGCCGCTCGCGTCGGTGGCCTTGAGGCCATATCGATCGACGTCGCGCTCGCCCCTGGCGGCAGGGCTTGCGGCGTAGGAATGATCGATATCAGCCGGTGGATTCACTCGCTGGAACCGGGGTTGCGCCTCCGTCTTTACCTCGTCGATCTCCCAGCGGGCATGGTCGATCTCCCAACGGGTATGTCGGTTCAGACCCTGGCAATCACGGTCGTGGCACCAGAGGACCGTTTCCTGGAGGTCGTTGCCGAGACCGCACCGATCATCGAGTCGATCGTGTTCAACCGGGGCTGATCGCGACATGATCAACAGAACTGGAAACGTCGGCGTTGTGACGCTCGTGCTCGTGCTCGCCGCCGCCGCCTGTGGGAGTGATACCGGCCAGGCTTCACACACGTCGACAACGTCAACTACGTCGACGACGCTGGCAGACCAGGCAGCGGGCTTTCCGATCGCAGCGTTTGCCACCATCAGCGAGGAACCGGTGTCTCAGGAGTTGGCAGCCCAACTTCAGACGGCCCTGGCCCTCCACGACGTGTCCAGCGGCGGCGGGATGTCGGCCACCGTGATGACCCCCGACGGCACATGGAGCGGAACAATAGGCACGGCCGACGGTGTCCGAGCCATGCAGGTCGACGACCAGTTCGCGATTGCGAGCATCACCAAGTCGGTCGTCGCAACGCAGGTGATGCTGATGGTCGAGGCCGGCGAACTTCGCCTCGACGACCTGGCCGCCGATCACCTTCCTGAGGATCTCCAGTTCGACACCAACGGGGCGACCATTCGCAATCTGCTCGGACATCGCAGTGGCATCCCCGACTACTACGACCTGCTGCTGAGTAGTCAAGAGACCGACTTTCAGCGGGTGTGGACGCCGACCGAGATACTGGAACTGTTGCCTCCCCAGCGGACTCCTCCCGGTGACACGTTCGAATACGCGGAGACCAACTACCTACTACTCAAGTTGGTAATCGAGCACTTGCGCGGGCGCCCATTCACTGAGGTGCTACGCGACGGGGCACTCGCTGTCGACGGGCTGGAGCGACTAGTCCACCAACCTAATGAGAGCCCGACCGCTCCAATGGCTATGCCGGCGGGTGCAGCAGGTGCCGTCCTTGAGGTCAGGGGCGGCTACCTCCCATCGCTCGCCAGCGTCACCGCGTACAACGCATCGGGAGCGATCGCATCGGACTCGATTTCGCTGGCGCGGTGGTGGCGGGCGCTCTGCGCCGGTGAGATCGTTTCCCAAGCGTCCCTCACCGAGATGTCGACATTCGAACCGGTGCCGAATCTCGACGGCTATGGACTCGGCTTGTACAACCCTGCCAACGGGTACGCCGTAGCCTTCGGACACACCGGACAGCTGCCCGGGTACATGTCGTGGGCCGCGTGCCTGCCCGAGGAAGAAGCGGTGATCGTCGTGCTCACCAATCACGAAGTCGACGACAGCCGCCACTACACGTTCTCCCACGGGTTGGCCCGTCCGCTGGTCGAAGCCCTTCGCTCACGCTGAC
>JAYVVU010000418.1:0-14127 GCA_043786755.1 Actinomycetota bacterium | reverse complement strand
GCGAACCGGTCGCGAGCAGTTCGCCGAGTGGATCGACGATGCGACTGTCGCCGACGTACTTCAGCCCGCCACCTTCGCCGACGCGGTTGCAGCCGACGACGTAGGCCTGATTCTCAATTGCGCGTGCTTGCAACAACGACATCCAGTGATTGCGTCGACCCTCTGGCCAGTTCGCAGGCACGAGGTACACGTCGGTCGTAGCGGCTAGTTGCCAGAATTCATCGGCGAAGCGCAGGTCGTAACACACCAGCGGACTCACGCGCACGCCCTCGATCTCGAGTTGCACGAGCGCGCTACCGGCGCGGAAGTGGTCGGCTTCGCCGCCATAGGAAAACGGATGAATCTTGTGATAGCGGTGCACGGTTCCATCGGGACCGGCCAACACAAAGCTGTTCGCTGGCCGTTTGTCTTTCGGGTCGCTCGCCGCGGGAATCTCGGGGCAACTGCCACACACCCACACCTCGTGTTCGGCAGCTTGCGACGACAAGAATTGCGCCGATGGTCCACCCTCGGGCTCGACGTGCATGGAACCGTCGACGACGAAACCGGTCGAGAACATTTCGGTGAGTAATACGAGCCCGGCACCACCCGCGGCAGCAGCGGCGACCATTGGAGCCAGCCGTGCGAAGTTTGCATCGCGATCGTTCCAAACGGTGTCGTGTTGTACGGCGGCGATGCGCATCGTGCAATCGTAGAGCTGACGGTGCGGTTAGCTCTCGGTGTCGGTACGGCGTGGGCGAGGCCCAGATCCAGCTGGGGCCTGTCCGGTAGTTGCAGCTTCGCGAAGTGTGGCGACCAAGTCCGGTCGGGCGGTCAGCAGCCGGAGCTCGTGTTCCGCGAGAACCACGGCCGGCGACAAGGTGATAACTCCATCGGGCGACACGTCGACTAGGTACCGAGTGGGGCTGTCCGGACGCAAAATTCGACCGAGTTGGGCCCGTCGGCGCTCGTCAAGGTCGATGATTGTGGTGCGCATGGGGCAATACTAGCCGCGGTTAGACACTTGTGACAATGGGCCTTTTGACACCTTTGTCACACTGAATTGTTATTGTGGTCTCATCAATGAACGTCCAATACACCCCCGAGGCTTTGGCCGGCTTGGAAGCGCTTCCGGCATCGGAGCCGGCAATCATCAGGGCCGTCAATGACGAACTCGATCTGTTCGAGGCGGAGCCAGGCCTGACGCGCTGGAAGCGCCGCGGCTTCGGCGGTGTCTCACCGCGTACATACGGGTTCGACATCCATGCGCCACGAGGCGAGTTGCTAGTGCTGTGGCAACAGACCACCGCGTCAATGATCACCGTGGTCTATGTCGGCGAGCCGATCTAGCGGTCGGCATCCCTAGGAGAGCGGAAGCTCCAGCAAGCTGACGGTCTTCTTGCCCTCGTCGGTGTCTTGCTGGCCAACTTCGCGAAAGCCGATCGAGTGATGAAACTTCAACGACGTCTCGTTGCGCGGACGCACGTTTACCTCGCACAGCAGCACCGGATGGGTGCTATTGAACTGTTCAACCAATGCGGCGTAGAAGCCGCGCCCGATGCCAAAGCGTCGGAAGTCGGAATGCACCGCGATCCGATCGAGGTACACGAACTCGCTGTACTGACGGCTGAACCAGCCGTAGTTGAGACTGGCGTACGGTTGGCCCGGGCCGAGCACCCAGCAGAAGCCGGCGAATCGGCTTTGGCCGTCTTCGCCAAGAACCTCGGCGACCAGCGCCGACTCAGCCAAACCGGCAAGGCGCTCGACTTCCGCCCGATCGAGCTCGTTGAGCTCGGGAATATTGGCGTTATTCAGTTCCATTGTCGGCACAACGTCGTGCGCAGTGAACGAGCGAATGGTGACAGCGCGATGCATCGGTAGAATTTACCCATGTTCCGCCAAAAGTCTGAGATGGTCACCGCCGACGCAGCGCTCGCTGGTCGCGCTGAATCGCTGCCCGTTCCCGCCAAACATTTCGTTCTCGACGCGCCGCTCGCCGGCCCATGGCCCGATGGCTACCAGACCGCGGTCTTCGGCCTCGGATGCTTCTGGGGCGCGGAGCGCAAGTTCTGGCAGACCGATGGCGTGTACACAACTGCCGTTGGATATGCAGGAGGGTTCACGCCCAACGCGACCTACGAAGAAACGTGCAGCGGTCGCACCGGCCACACCGAAGCCGTGTTGGTCGTATTCGATCCCGCAAGGGTGAGCTACGAGCAGCTGCTGAAGGTGTTTTGGGAAAATCACGATCCGACGCAGGGGATGCGCCAAGGCAACGACATGGGCACGCAATACCGCAGCGCGATCTACACCACCGATCCGGCGCAGGTCGCCGCGGTCGAAGCGAGTCGTGCAATGTTCCAAGAGCGTCTAACGGCCGCCGGCTTCGGCGAGATCACCACTGAGATCAAGCCGCTCGGCGACTTCTATTACGCCGAGGCATATCACCAGCAGTACCTCGCCAAGAATCCGAACGGTTACTGCGGAATCGGTGGCACGGGCGTGAGCTGCCCGATCGGGCTACGAACCTGAACGACTCACGAACCTGAACGACTCACGAACCTGAACCGGAGTATTCAGTAAGCGCGAGCCGCAAGTCGTCGAGCGATCGCACCAGTCGGTGCAGCGAGCACTCGAGCATCAGGTTGACGACTTCGTCGGGGAAGCGCCAGCGCCAGTCGGTGTGTAAGCCGATCAGGTATTTGCCGCGCGCGTACGCGTAGCCCAACTCCCACGCCGTGCCATCGTCGGTGGTCACGCCATTGAGGCTTGCCACCACGATGTCGCATTCGTCGATGCCGCGCTTGTCGTTCTCGAAGATCGTGCGCACGTTGAACTGATCTTTGGGCGGATTGTCGCGGTGCGGCAGAAACGTTACGAAGCCAGCGTCGGCGACGAGCTTCTCGACGCTCTCGATCCACCAGCGCTCACCTTCATCGAACAATGGCCCCGCGATGTATGCCTTCTTCAAGACCCCCAACCTTTCGCTCGAATCTCGTCTCCGTCGGCATCGAGGCCGCGACCTTGCCAACGCAACGCTCCCGGTGTGGCACTTAACTTCGCCAGCAAGCCCTGCATCGGCGTTCCTTCCACATCGACTATGGCCGCGCGCGCCGCGTAGTGCGGATCGGCGCTGATGTCGGCCATATCCATCACCGGTCCGATCGCTGCCTCGGCGGCAGTGAACTTCGCCAGCACAACCGCTTGCGGATGACGGCGGCACCAGTCGACCATCACCTTCTCCAAGTCCTCGCGGTGTTCCATGCGCGACTGGAAAGTCGCGAAGCGTGAATCGTCGGCGACACCCAGCACGCCCAGCACTCGCGCCGCGACCGAATCGCTGGAGGCGCTGAGGCCGACCCACTTCCCGTCGCTGCATTCGTACGTCCCGCGCGGGACGCTGTACGGAAGCCCGGCGCCGAGTCGCTGCTGCTGCTCGCCGGTGAGGCGATAGCGCGTGATCAGCGGACCCATCAACTGGAAGAGGCTCTCCAGCAGACTCACGTCGACGACCTGGCCGACACCGCTGTGCAGCGCAACCATCGTTGCCAACGCGGCGACGACGCCGGTGACTTCATCGGTGAGTGCAATCGGTGGCAGCAGTGGTTGCCCGTCGGGCAGTCCGCTGATCGCGGACAGGCCACTCATCACCTCGGCGATGGTCGCGAAGCCTGGGCGACTCGCGTAAGGACCCGTCTGCCCGAAACCCGTGACGCGCGTGATGATCAACTTCGGATTGATCGCATGCAGTTCGTCAGGGCCGAGACCGAGTCGCTCGAGCGTGCCGGGCCGAAAGTTCTCGACCAACACGTGCGCATCGGTGACGAGGCCACGCAGCACGGCGAGATCGCCATCGTCTTTGAGGTCGAGCGCGATCGTGCGCTTGTTGCGGTTGACCAACTTCCACCACATGCCCTCGCCGTCGCGCGGATCGCGCCACGCCATATTGCGCAAGCTGTCGCCACCGTCGGGACGTTCGACTTTGATCACGTCGGCGCCGAAGTCGGCGAGGTACCGCGCGCAGTTCGGGCCGGCGAGAACCGTCGATAGGTCGACGACCCGCAGATCGGTTAAGGGACCGTCTTTGAGCGGGGGGCTCATCGCAGCAGGTTGTAGTCGTCGGGCAACGACTGGCGACCGGTCAGCGCAAGGATCAGCTGCGCAGGCGACGCAAGTTGCGTCAGTACAGCAAGCACGACCGCGGCGGTGTCGCGATGCAGTTCCGGCGGCTGACCAGTTGCACGCGCGAGGTCGAGGGTGTGCACGCCGAGCTCGACAACCCTGGTGGCGAGATACTCGCTCAGCGTCATCTGCCCAACGAAGCTGTTGACCGGGTCGTCGTTTGCGGTCGCTGCAACTAGCGCGAGCACGCGCGCGACGGTGACTTCCGCTTCGCCGACTGGGTCGATCAGTTGTCGGCCGCCCTGGCGAGCGCGGGTCGTAATGCCCTCATGCACGCTTGGGTCGCTGAGCGCGGCGGTGTAGTACTCGGCTGCATCGGCCAGCACGCGATCGGTCTGTGGTTCAGCCAAGAGGTAGCCCTCGATGGTGATGAACGCGCGCAGCGTGTGCGCGGCAAGCTCGCGTGTCGTCAGTTCGCCAAGTGCTTCCGGCTTGTCCCATTGATCGGCGGGTACGTTGCGCAGGACGTCGAGGAACGTGGCGGCACCTTGTTCGAATGCGTCTCTTACCGCAGCGGGATGTTGCAGCATCGGTCCTCCAACGCGCCCAGCGCGTATGTCTTGTAGTCGATCCCGAAGTCGCGGTAGAGGTGACGGCACCGCTCGCTCCAGTTCAGCGCTTCACGACTCGACACTCGGTGCACAACCTGCATGATGCCGCCTTCGAAGACCCGATACTCGGCCCACGTTCCGGGAAAGTCCTTCACGCAACCGATTTCGATCGTCGGCACGCCGCACGTCATCCGCCGAACACGATGACGGTGCGTATGCCCAGCGGTGTACGCAACGATTTGCGAACGCCGCGCCACGACTTCGGCGAGGGCATCGCTGCAGTCGGGGTTCAGCCCGAAGTACTCAGGTGAGCGCGTGCCACCAGCACCGGCGATCCACTGTTGATGATGACCCATCACCAACACGGGCCGATCGGCCGCCGCCGCGTGTGTGTCGAGCCAATCGATTTGCTCGGCCGTGATGTTGCCGGTCGTCCCGTATGGAATCACGGTGTCGATCAGCGCGACGACAACGCCGGGCAGTTCGATCCATTGGTCGCCGGCGTAGCTGGTCTGTCCGTGATAAGCGTCGTGGTTGCCACGCACGACGTTCAGTCGGTCGCCGAATGCGCCGCGATAGCAAGCCTCGAAGGCTTCCCACTCCTCGGGCTTGCCATCTTGCGACAGGTCGCCTTTGACGATGACAACCGCCGGATCAATCGCCGCGATCTCGGCGGCCGCGCCGCGGTTCATCGTCTCTGTGTACGGCGGTTCGCCCTCCGAGGCGCGTTCGATAGGCCCACCTTCATGACCATCGAAGCGGCCGCACTCGACCTCGCCGAAGTGCACGTCGTTGACCGTCGCCAACCGACACAGCAGTTCGCCGGCTGGTCGCGGCAAGGTAGTGACGTCGACCCCACCGACGGTGTGCGTCGAAGCAGGTTGCAGGTTTTCCAGACGAACGACTGTGTCGCCGTCGTGGCACACGATCAGGTCGTCGGCAACCGTCGTGATATCCACCGGTGTGAGAGGAGAGGTGTCAGGCGCGAACGGAGACCGAGCCGACGATCTTGTCAGCCCAGGTCTGCTTCTTCTTGTCCCACAGCGGCCAAAGGAAACCGAGGTAACAGATCGCAGAGTCGAGGTAGTGCAGCAGGTAGCGGCCAAAGGCCTTGCCCGAGCCGATCGGGCCCCCTGTTTCTGCGTCGACAATGCGCACTCCCGCGGCGCGGTGTCCCCAGAACTGACCGGTCTTGCCGACTGCCCTGCTGTACATCACGAAGAACGCGACCAATCCGATGGCGCCGAGGGCGATGATGATGCCCCAGCCTTGCGAGGTCGGCAGCATGCACGATCCAGCCTGGCCGTTGACTGTGCAGGCCGTGCGCTCGCGGGGACCTGCGAAGAACGAGATGATCGCTGGCAGCACGAACAAAATGGAGCTGAGTCCGTTGAGGATGTAGCCGCCGACGCGGGCGCCCCAACTGGCGTAGTTCATCGGCGCGCCGCCGGTAGCGCCGTAGGGCTGATAGCCGGGCGGCATAGAGGACGGTGGAGGAGGCGGTGGAGGCATTGTGCTCATGGCGGCGAGCGTAGCCCTAGCGGAAAGGGCGGGCGCGCCTAGCGGGCAACGGTGTTGCCCACCAGCGACCGCTGAAGCGCCACGCTGGCGAGCGCAACGGGTTCTGCGTCTCGGGCGCAATCACCGGCCGCGGCCACAACGCCTCAACGGCAGCAACGATCGCGGCGAGTTCGTCGCCGGTCGGCGTCGGACTAACGCTTGCCGTTTTCACCTGCGCCTCGTCATAGCGGCACGTTGCCGTGTTTGCGTCGCGGCAGTTCCTCGCGCTTGGTGCGCAACATGCGCAACCCAGCGACGATCTTTTGGCGCGTCTCGGCAGGGTCGATGACATCGTCGATGTAGCCGCGCTCGGCAGCGTTGTACGGGTTCGCGTAACGCTCGGTGTATTCGGCGACGAGTTCGGCGCGGCGGCCAGCGGGGTCGGCGGCCTGCTGCAGTTCGCGGCGGTACACAATCTCGACAGCGCCCTGTGGACCCATGACGGCCAGTTCGGCAGTCGGCCACGCGTACGCGAGGTCGGCGCCGATGCTCTTGGAGTTCATGACCACATACGCGCCGCCGTATGCCTTACGCGTGATGATCTGGATGCGCGGCACGGTTGCTTCGCAATACGCGTACAGCAACTTCGCACCGTGGCGAATAATGCCGCCGTATTCCTGATCGACGCCGGGCAGGAAGCCGGGCACATCGACGAACGTGACGAGCGGAATGTTGAACGCGTCGCAGGTGCGCACGAAACGCGCCGCCTTCTCGCTGCTCTCGATGTCGAGCACGCCGGCCAACACCATTGGCTGGTTGCCGACGATGCCAACTGGATGGCCATCGACGCGACTGAACCCGCACACGATGCTGCGCGCCCAGTGCGGGAAGTACTCGAAGAACTCGCCGTCGTCGACAACTTCTTTGATCACGTTCTTCATGTCGTAAGGCTGGTTCGGTGACGGAGGAAGAATTGTGCGCAGCACCTCGCACGACCGATCGGGGTCGTCGCCGGTTTCGACCGCCGGCGCGCTTTCTAGGTTGTTGCTCGGCAGGAAGCTGAGCAGGAAGCGCACGTCTTCCAGACAGGCGCGCTCGTCGTTGGCGACGAACGTCGCGACACCACTCTTGCTCGCATGGCTCATCGCTCCGCCGAGTTCCTCGAGCGTTACCTCTTCGCCGGTGACCGTCTTCACCACGTCGGGGCCGGTGATGAACATGTGGCTGGTCTCGCGCACCATGAAGATGAAGTCGGTCATCGCCGGGCTGTACACAGCACCGCCCGCGCACGGACCAAGGATCACCGAGATCTGCGGGATGACGCCACTGCTGAGCACATTGCGATGGAAGATGCCGCCGTAGCCGGCGAGGCTGACGACACCTTCCTGAATGCGCGCGCCAGCACCATCGTTGAGGCCGACGACCGGGGCACCGACCTTCAGCGCCAGATCCATCAGCTTGTGAATCTTCTCGGCGAAGACTTCGCCCAACGCGCCACCGAAAACTGTGAAGTCCTGGCTGAACACGAAAACCTTGCGACCGTCGATCGTTCCCCAACCAGTGATCACACCATCGGTGTACGGCCGCTCTTCAAGTCCAGAGCTGTGCGCGCGATGGCGCGCGAGCAAGTCGAGCTCTTGAAAACTGCCCGGGTCGAGCAATGCATCGAGACGCTCGCGGGCGAGCAGCTTGCCCTTCGCGTGTTGGCGTTCGACGGATCGTGGCGAGCCGGGATTGAACGCCTGGTCGCGTCGCTCTTGCAGGTCGAGCAGCTTCTCGGCCATTGGACTCACGGCAGGATCTGCCGATGAAGGTGTCGTAGGAGGAGGAGGGGTCACGTCGATTTACCCTATCGGTCATGGTCCTGCCGATTTCACCCCCGCTGTCGCCGATGCTGGCCAAGCTGTCCGACGACATCCCGGCCGGTGATGGTTGGTTGTACGAGCCGAAGTGGGATGGCTTTCGCTGCATCATCTTTCGCGACGGCGACGAGATCGAGTTGGCCAGTCGCAACGAACGACCGTTCACGCGCTACTTCCCCGAGTTGCTCGGGCCGTTGCTCGCCGCGCTGCCGCAACGTTGCGTGGTCGACGGCGAGATCGTGCTGCCTGCCGCTGACGATCGCGGACTCGACTTCGATGCATTGCTGCAACGCATCCACCCCGCGGAATCGCGTGTCAAGCGACTCGCCGCCGAAACACCGGCATCGTTTGTCGCCTTCGACCTACTCGCGCTCGGCGATCGCAATCTGCTCGACGAACCGCTGTCGGTTCGTCACGCGTTGCTCGTCTCGGAACTGAAGTACTCCGTCGGCGACGGACCTGGATCGGTGTATCTGTGCCCATCTACTAACGACGCGGCGGTCGCGCAGCAATGGTTCGTCGAGTTCGAAGGCGCTGGCCTCGACGGCGTGATCGCGAAACGAGTGGCCGATCCGTACACGCCCGACAAACGCACGCTGGTCAAGGTCAAGCATCGCCGCACAGCCGACTGCGTGATCGCTGGCTACCGCGTGCACAAAGACGGCAAGGGCGTCGGCTCGTTGCTGCTGGGTTTGTACGACGCCGACCGCGTGCTGCACCACGTCGGTGTCTCGGCCTCGTTCACGGCCAAGCGTCGAACCGAGCTACTCGCTGAACTGGCACCGCTGACCAAAGACGCACTTGACGGTCATCCGTGGCGCGAGTGGGCCGAGCTGAGTGCGGCGGCCAACGAGCAACGAATGCCCGGCGGCGGTAGCCGGTGGAACGCGGGTAAGGATCTCAGCTGGGTTCCATTGCGCATCGAACTCGTCGCGGAGGTGACGTTCGGGCAACTACAGGAGGGCCGCTTCCGTCACGGCTCGCAGTTCTTGCGTTGGCGCACCGATCGCAAACCAGCGTCGTGCACGTACGACCAACTAGAAGTTGCCGCGCCGGTTCCGTTTGCGCGGCTGGTGCGGCCCTAACCCCAAACGGCAGTTACGCGCCGACCAGTACGCCTTGCTGTTGCACCACCGTGCCGCCGATGCTCACGACAATGGTCCAGATGCCGGCCGCTGGCAAAGTGAAGCCGTCTTCCTTTTCCAACACTGCGACACCCACACCAGTCAGCGGAATGTCGTGAATCGTCAGCGCGTTGACGGGCGCACCGGCCGGCGGAATGAAATCGATGGTGAGCCCAGTGATGCCGGTAGCCGGCACCGAGAACACTTCGATACGCACGTCGTTGGCACCAACCGTCTCGCTGAACGACACCGCCATGTCGAAGCCAGCAATCGACGCGTTCTGAAAGCGGTACTGCGCGCCAACATCGAGCGAACTCGCCGCGCTACCAAGACCGGGCGGCGTGAGTGCGAGCAGCCAAGCCGTCACCACGATCACGACTCCACCGATCGCGGCTTCGATGCCAAAGGCGCGCCGCAACCGCACGGCGAGCGCGGTGTTCATGGTCTCGACGCGTGTCATTCGCTGCGTCACGAACTGACGCGTCGCCACGCCGACGAACACCATGCCCGCGACCAACAAGACCTTCACGATCATCAGTAGTCCGTGACCGCTACCGAGTGCGCCTTGATCGAGTCGGACGAAGAGCACCGCGCCGCTCACCACCGTGGCCATCAGCGCGGGAGAAGCAATGCGACTGAACCCACGCACCGCGTGCACAAGGTCTTCATCGCCCGGCCCGGCCAACACCACGCGCGTGACAAGCACCAATCCGCCAAACCACACGCACATGGCGAGGGCGTGAACCATTCCTGCGGCATATTCGATGAGCCCGAATTCGGGTCGGCTGAACGCCATCGTGACCGTGGCGATGCCGGGTGGCAGCAGCGCTTGCAACTGGGAGGTCGGATCGATCGCGCGCTCGGGTTGCGTGACGACGTAACCAGAAGCCAGGACAAATACCAAGCGCAACAGCGCGGCCTTCCCCGGGCCAGTGTCGAGCAGGTCGCCGAGGCTTCCCGGCGACAGCGCGCTGCCCAGGCCACCACCCGTCTGTTGCGCGCCGACAGCACCGGCGAACAGATAGGTGGATACCGCGGCGAGGATCCACGCGGTGCGAAGGAACCGCACGGTGACGACGTACTCAACACCCTCGGGCCAGGCAATGACGATGACGACCAGCGAGCCGAACAGCACGGCCAGCGCGAGGTTGCTGAACATACGAAACAGGCCGAGTGGGCCAGTCGAATTGGTGCTGCTGCCCGATCCGCCGCCAACCCCGCCTGGGGGAACAGTGATCGGCGGAACGGTGCTGGGGGCGGTCTCGCCGGGAGCGAGGCTGGTGGTGACGGCCGCAATCGTCGTTTCCACCGGTACCGGGTCGTTGGCGACGGTGAAGGTAAGGCTGCCGCTGCCCGCCGGTTGCAGATTGACGTCGGTGACGACCCAACCGACAACGCAGTCGCCTTTCGGGGCAGGTGACGCCAATGCGACCGAGAGCGTGACCCCGTCTTGTTGCAGCGCCGCATCGCCGAGGCTCTGTGCCGTCCCGTTGCAGGTCATCGTGACGTCGTTGTCGGGGCCAAGCGGCTGCGTGAATGTCAGCGTGATGGGTCCGGAAAAGCCTTCGACCGTTTCACCAAGCGACGGGTTCGAACTGGCGAGGGTGTTCTCAGCATGCGCAGACGGTGCCCACAAAGACGCCGCCAAACCAAAGGTGAGGAGGAAAAGAAGCCCGCGGAGTGCTGGGCGTGCGGGCAGCCGTGGCGCGTTCATGGAATCGCAACAACGCTAGCTTCCGCCTGGTGTTGCACCCCGTAGATAGAGTCGGCGGCGATGGCCACCCAGTCGCTTTACCGTCGCTACCGCCCACGTCGCTTCGGCGAAGTGAAGGGGCAAGAACACGTTGTGCGCGCCTTGCGTAACGCGGTCATTCACGGTCGCGAGGGCCAGGGCTACCTGTTTTCCGGTCCGCGCGGCACGGGCAAGACGACATCAGCTCGCATTCTCGCCAAGGTGCTCAACTGTTCGAACCCGCAAGACGGCGAACCGTGCTGCGAGTGCGAGTCGTGCCTCGCCGTCGAGCTCGGCACCAGCTACGACGTGCACGAACTCGATGCGGCAAGCAACAACGGCGTCGACGCGATGCGCGATCTCATCGAGAAGGCTTCGCTTGGTACGCCCGGTCGGCACAAGGTGTACATCCTCGACGAAGTGCACATGCTGTCCAAGGCAGCCGAAGCCGCGCTACTGAAGACGCTCGAGGAACCGCCGCCGCACGTCGTGTTCGTGTTGGCGACCACCGATCCGCAGAAGGTCAGCGAAACGATTCGCAGCCGGACCCAGCACCTGCAGTTCCACCTGCTTCCGATGGACGTAATGGAATCGCACATTCGTTGGCTGGCCACCGACGCTGGTATCGAACTCAGCGAGGCGGCCCTGCAATCGGTGTTGCGCCAAGGTGGCGGCTCGGCGCGCGACACGGTGTCCGCGCTCGAACTTGTCGCGGCTGGTGGTGGCGAGGCACTCGACATCACACCGCTCGACGAGTTCATCGAAGCGTTCATCGAATCCGATCCGGGTCGCGCGCTCACGGTCGTCGCCAGCGCAGTGCAACAGGGACGCGATGCGCGCACGCTCACCGACGATATTGTCCGCCACCTGCGCGACTGCTTCTTGTCGCTGATGGCACCCGAGTTGGTGCAGCTCCCCGTGCAGCGCGCCGCTGAAGTGTCGGCCCTCGCGAGCCGCCTCGGTGCTGCCAGCGCGGTGCGCGCGATGGAACGGCTGGGCGAAATGTTGGTCGAGATGCGCCATGCTCCAGATCCGCGCCTGCTGCTTGAAGTCGCGCTGGTGCAGCTGTCGCATCCCGCCGCGAGTAACGACGTGTCGGTACTGCTCGATCGCGTGACGCGGCTGGAACAGCAACTGGCGGCCGGTCCGCCGGCGGCGACGTTGCGCCCAGCGCCGGTCGACCCGGCAACCGGTCGCGCCGCGCTCGGCGGTCGTGCCCGGCCAGCAGCAGCGCCCATCGCGGCCGTCCCCGATGTTGCCGCGCCGGAAACACCGACCGCGCAAGTGCCCGGCCAGCAAACGCACGACCAACAAGCGCACGACCAGACACATTCGTCGGCCGTCGATCGCGCAGTGGAGGTGTGGGGTAGCGAGGTCATGCCCGCGCTGAAGTCGTTGCCACGCGCGATCTACGCAGCGACGCGGCTGATCGGCGCTCGCGATGGCATGGTCGCGATTGCCGCGCCCAACGAGCCGCATCGCTTGAAGTGCGAACAACATCGCGCCATTGTCGAGGCTGCGCTGCTGCAGGTCGTTGGCGCACCAGTGAAACTGCTGCTGACGGTGAACGAGGGCGCCAAGGACACAGACGAAGGCGACGACTCACCAGAGCCGGTCAGCACAGGCGCAAACAAGGGCGGCGCAGCCAACGGGAACGTCGTGCAGATGCGACCTGCCCAGGCACCCGTCGCCGATGAAGAAGTCGATCTCGACGGTCTCACCGATGCTCCACCGGAAACGGTCGTGTCGCCTGTCGATCGTCTTGCGCAAGCCTTTCCTGGCTCGCAGATCATCGACGAGTGACGATGGCCGTCTACACAGCACCCGTTCAATCGCTGATCGACGAACTCGGCCGTCTGCCGGGCGTCGGCCCCAAGTCGGCGCAGCGCATTGCGTTTCATCTGTTGAAGATTCCAGTCGACGATGTGGCTCGGCTCGCGACAGCAATCACCGACGCGAAGGCACGTGTTCGTTTCTGTTCGCAGTGCTTCAACTTCGCCGATAGCGAGCTGTGCCCGATCTGCCTTGATGATCGCCGCGACTCGTCGGTGCTGTGCGTCGTCGAGGAGTCGCGCGACATCGTCTCGATCGAGAAGACCGGCGAGTTCAAGGGTCGCTATCACGTGCTGCTCGGCGCGATGAGTCCGCTCGACGGAATCGGGCCAGAGCAGTTGAAGATGAAGGAGCTGTTCGCCCGCATCGAGCCGGAATCAATCGAAGAAGTGATCCTGTGCACCAACCCGAACACCGAGGGCGAAGTCACCGCGATGTACATCGCCCGCATGATGAAACCGTTCGGCGTGCGGGTGACGCGCATTGCCAGCGGCTTGCCGGTGGGTGGCGATCTGGAATACGCCGACGAGTTGACGCTCGGCCGGGCCATCGAAGGCCGCCGCGAACTCTCTGCCTGAGTCGTTCAGGTCGTCGTTCAGGTCAGAAATAGCAAGTGGGGTACCACTCCTGGACCTGGTAGCGGGCGGACGGGCCAGCTCCAGAGGTGGTACCCCAGACTTTGCTCACATTGAGGGCTGTGGGGGGCACATCCAGCAACGTGTATGTTGCGATTACATTACAGGAATCGCTCGATTGTGTCAAGCACCGTAACAATCGGCTGGCGAGACGAAAGGTGCAGGTCAGACGGTGCGCACGAGCAGGGCATCGCCCTGGCCGCCGCCTCCGCACAGGGCCGCAGCGCCCAAACCGCCACCGCGGCGGCGCAATTCGTGCAACAGCGTCAGCGCCACCCGGTTGCCGCTCATGCCCAGAGGGTGGCCGATGGCGATGGCGCCCCCGTTGACGTTGACGATCTCGTCGCTGAGGCCCAGGTCGGCCATCGAGGCGATAGCAACGGCGGCAAAGGCCTCGTTGATCTCGAACAAGTCGATATCGCCAACCTGCTTGCCCGCACGGGCCAGCGCGGCCTGAATCGCGCCGCTCGGCTGCTGCAGCAGTGAGACGTTGTCGGGTCCGGCGACCATTCCGTAGCTGACGACCTGCCCAAGCGGGTTTACACCGCAGGCCTTCAGGGCCTTCTCGCTCATCATGACGACGGCCGAACCGCCATCGCTGATCTGCGACGCGTTGGCGGCGGTAATGGTGCCGGCCTTGTCGAACGCTGGCTTCAACGTGGCAAGTGATTCCATGGTGGTCCCCGGGCGCACGCCCTCGTCGGTCTCGACCAACAACGGCTCGCCCTT
>JAYVVU010000417.1:0-2628 GCA_043786755.1 Actinomycetota bacterium | reverse complement strand
CGTAGTCGCCGTAGTGGTACTCCGCCAGCGCGGACACCGGTTCGGGAATCGACAGCGGGAGCGCCAACTCGGCCGTGCGTAGCGCGCGCTCGAGCGGGCTGGTGAACACCAACGGATCGAGGCCGCCGAGCAAATCGGCGAGCAGGGGAGCAAGCTCTCGCGCCTGCTGCTCGCCTAGTTCGGTCAGCGGCAAGTCGGTGCGGCCAGTATGGCGACCGGCGACCGACCACTCGGTGGCACCGTGGCGCACCAGCAGCAACAGCGCTGGCGGTGGCAGGTCGTGGGTCACACGCTGAGGGTAAGCCTTGCGCCCGCTAGCACTCGGTAGCCTGGAGTGCCAATGCTCGACGAACGCAAGACGGCCATCCTGCGAGCTGTAGTGCAGGAGTACATCACCACCGCGTCGCCGGTGGGTTCGACGCATATCGCCAACGCGCCCGGCGTCAAGGTCAGCTCAGCAACAGTGCGCAACGAGATGGCCGTGCTCGAGCAAGAGGGCTACTTGGCTCAGCCGCACACCTCGGCTGGGCGCATCCCCACCGACAGGGGCTACCGCTTCTTCGTCGATCACTTGGCGGCACCCGGTCCGCTCGATTCGCGGGCTTCGCAACAGGTCGGCGCGTTCTTCGATTCGGCGCACGGTCGCCTCGAGGAACTGCTGCACCAGACGACGAACTTGCTCGCGCAAGTCACGCACCACGCGGCAGTCGTTGTCGGCCCACGCGCCGAAACGGCGGTTGTGCGTTCGGTACAGGTCGTCGGCCTTGGTGGACGCACGGCGACTGTGGTTGCGGTCTTGTCGAATGGCACCGTCGAAAACGAGCAGGTCGAGTTGCCCAACGAAATGTCCGAGTTGCGGTTGACGGCGGTGTCGGCGCACTTGCAAGCGCACCTTCCTGGCTCGACACTCGACGCGCCGCGCGACCTGCCCATCACTGGCGACATCGAGTTCGACGCGGTTTGTGCGGCGGCGATGAAAGCGCTCGCGACTACGGCTGCTGCCGAGCCCGTGTTCGTGGGTGGCGCAGCATCGATGGCGCGCGCCTTCGACGCGGTCGACACCGTGCGCGAAGTGCTCAGCACGCTGGAACAGCAGTTCGTGCTGGTCTCGCTCGTGCGCGACGTACTCAACCGCGGTCTATCGGTGGCCATCGGCGTCGAACACGGTGTTGCACCGCTCGTCGCCTGCTCGGTCATCGTCAAGCCGGTGTTTGTCGACGGCGAACAAGTTGGCACTGTTGGCGTGCTTGGTCCAACGCGAATGGATTATCCGCAGGCGCTAGCTACCGTCGAGGTCGTGAGCGAAAAACTCGGCCGCCGACTCAGCGACGGTAATAACTGACGATGGCCGACTACTACGAACTGCTCGGCGTGGAACGGAACGCGTCAGCCGACGAGTTGAAGAAGGCGTATCGCAAACTCGCGCGCGAGCTGCACCCCGATGCCAATCCGGGCGACGCGGCAGCCGAGGATCGTTTCAAGCAGGTGGCGCGTGCGTATGAAGTGCTTGGCGACGCCGAAGCGCGTGCGCGCTACGACCGGTTCGGCGAGCGCGGCGTCGGCGGTGCTGGCTCCGGTGCTGGCGACGGTTTCGGTGGCGGCGGGCTCGGCGACTTGTTCGACGCATTCTTCGGTGGTAGCGCTGGCCCGTTCGGTGGTGGCGCTGCCCGCGGGCCAGCAGGGCCGCCACGGGGTCAGGACCTGGAGGTGATCGCCAACGTGGCGTTCGAGCAGGCAGTGTTCGGTGCAACTGTGCCGGTCGCCGTGCGAACTGCATTGCGCTGCGACGACTGCAGCGGTACGGGTGCCGGTTCCGGTACCAAACCGGTGACCTGCAGCGAGTGCAACGGACGCGGCCAAGTGCAACGGGTTCGCCAAAGTTTGCTGGGTCAGATGGTGACATCGTCGGCGTGCACCAAGTGCGGCGGATTCGGCAAGGTCATCGTGACGCCGTGCCCGACTTGCAACGGTGATGGGCGCATCGTGACCGAGAAGACGTATCAGGTCGATGTGCCGGCCGGAGTCGACACCGGCTCGACCTTGCGCTTGACCGGACGTGGCGCTGTCGGCCCGCGCTGTGGCGCTGTGGGCGATCTGTACGTGCATGTGCGGGTGGCCGAACACGAGCGCTATCGCCGCGAGCACGACGACCTCGTTACCGAACTTCCCGTGTCGATCGCGCAGGCATCGCTTGGTGCGCGCTTCACACTGCCAACGCTCGATGGCGATGAAGAGATGGTCGTACCGCCTGGTACACAACCAGGTCGCGAGTTCGTGCTGCGCCAGCGCGGTGTGCCGCGGCTGAAAGGGCGCGGGCGTGGCGATTTGCGCGTGCGCGTGAAAGTCACCGTTCCGACGAAGCTGTCCGACTTCGAAACCGAGTTACTGAAGAAGCTTGCCGAATCGCGCGGCGAGGAAGTTGAAAGCGAACACGGGCTGCTCTCACGCATCAAGTCGGCGTTCCAGTGAACCCTGCGCTGCGCGCCAGCGCGGCGCATGTGTTTGTCGAGTCGTTGGACACGATCTCGTTGTCTACCGACGACACGCATCACCTGTTGCGCGTGCTGCGCTTACGCGAAGGCGAACCGGTCACGGCGAGCGACGGGCACGGCGGATGGCGACCATGCA
>JAYVVU010000416.1:0-14168 GCA_043786755.1 Actinomycetota bacterium | reverse complement strand
CCTTGGGCGTGATGATGCTGACGCGGAAGTAGGGCTCTTCGATGTAGTCGATGCTTTGCGGCTGCGGCAGGTCGGCGGGGTTGTCGCACAACTCAACTTCGCCGTTCGTCTTGTGTACGCGGTACTCCACACTCGGCGCAGTCGCGATCAGCGAAAGGTTGAACTCGCGCTCAAGGCGCTCCTTCACGATCTCCATGTGCAACAGGCCAAGGAAGCCGCACCGGAACCCGAAGCCCAACGCGCCGGACGACTCGGGTGCGTAGCTGATGCTCGCGTCGTTGAGCTTCAGTTTCTCGAGGCTCTCGCGCAACAGCTCGAAGTCGTCGCCGTCGATCGGGAAGAGACCGCAGAACACCATCGGCTTCGGGTCGCGGTAACCATCGAGCGCTTCGGTGGCGCCGTGGTGGAAGGTCGTCACCGTTTCACCGCTACGTGCTTGGCCGACGTCCTTGATACCGGCGATCAGGTAACCCACTTCACCCGGACCCAGTTCGGGCACCGGAGTCGGCACCGGCCGGCGCGCGCCAACCTCGATCGCTTCTTGCGGTGTGCCCGCTTGCATGAACAGCAGCTTCGAATTGGCGGTCAGGCGACCGTTCATCACGCGCACGCTGCTGACCACGCCGCGGTATTGGTCGTACTGGCTGTCGAAGATCAGAGCTTGCAGCGGCGCGTCGGCGTCGCCCTTCGGCGCGGGAATGCGATCGCAGATCGCGTCGAGCAGTTCGGGGATTCCGTCGCCGGTCTTGGCCGAGATCCGCAAGATGTCTTCGGCCTTGATCCCCAACACCGTTTCGATCTCCATCGCGTAACGGTCGGGGTCGGCAGCGGGCAAGTCGATCTTGTTCAGCGCGGCGACGATTTCCAGATCGTGTTCCAGCGCGAGATAGCAGTTGGCCAGCGTCTGTGCCTCGATGCCCTGAGCCGCGTCGACGACCAGCACCACGCCCTCGCACGCGGCCAAGCTGCGGCTGACTTCGTAACCGAAGTCGACGTGGCCGGGCGTGTCGATCAGGTGCAGCGTGAAGCCCTTCCAGTCGACCCGCACGTTTTGGGCCTTGATCGTGATGCCGCGTTCGCGCTCAAGATCCATCGAGTCGAGGTACTGCGAGCGCATGTCGCGCATCTCGACGGCGCCCGTCAGCTCCAGGATGCGGTCGCTCAGCGTGCTCTTGCCGTGATCGATGTGGGCAATGATCGAGAAGTTGCGAATGCGGGCGAGATCCATGGGCAGTCGCTAGATGCTATCGGCGGGGCGTTGTCGTCAAGGTGGGTCAGCGTTAGCCTTGCGGGGTGGCAAATATCAAGAGTCAGAAGAAGCGCATTCTCACCAACGCCAAGGCTGCCGAGCGCAACAAGGGCGTCAAGAGCGAACTCAAGACCCGCGTCAAGAATGCGACGACGGCTGCGGGCACCGACCAGAGCGAAGAGGCCCTACGCCTCGCCGTCAAGCGCCTCGACATGGCTGCCGCCAAGAAGGTCATTCACAAGAATCAGGCAGCCCGTCGCAAGAGCCGCTTGATGAAGAAGCTCAACGCCGCTGGCTGACCAGGCGCGACAGTCGCGCCACTAGTACTTCCATCACCAACTCGTCGGGCCACTCTTTGGCGCCACGCAGGTCGAGGTCGGCCTGGGCCAACAGACTGATTGCACGGTTCACCTGCGCTCCGCCCATCTTGCGGTACTGATCGAGCGCCTTCTTCGCCGGGAAGCCCGGCCTGATGCCCATCGCCGCGGCCGCCGAGTTCTCGTCGCGAGCACCACTGCCGTCCAGTGCCAGCAGCTTTACGTAATGGCCGTGCAAGATCGACATCACCTGCAACGGGTGACGCTCGCCTGCGCCGATCATGCGGTGCAGCGAGCGCAGCGACTGAGTCGTGTTGCCCTTGTCGATCGCATCGGTGAGGTCCCACGGCGGGATGCCGCCCGCTTCACCGAGGAACGGTTCGATGTCGTTGCTACGCAACAACGTCTCGCCACCGAATGTCGAAAGCAACGTGTCGATCACGCCCTGCAACCGACCGGCGTCTTCGCCGAGCCAACCCGATAACAACCGCACAGCTTGCGCGTCCAGCCTCAGGCCAGCAGCGGTGATCTGTTCTTCAAACCAACCCGCCCGCTCGCTGGCGCGCGTCGGCGGTGCCGTCTCGATCACCTTCGCCTTCGCTTGCTTTAGCGCGTCGAGTAGCGCCTTCGGTAAGCGACCACCACCGCCCACCAACACGAGTTCCGTCGACGGCAACGGATCACCGAGGTAGGCGACCAGCGGTGCTACGTCGGCTGCGACGAAGCGACCAATCCCCCGCGCGACCACGACTCGGGTGTCGGTGAGAAACGGAGCAGTTTGCGCAGCATCGACGACCGAGCGCAGTTCGAACTCTTCACCGTCGAAGTCGTCGACCATCAGTGAGCGATCGCCATCACCGACTAGTTCTTTGACGAGATCGCCGATGGCGGACAGCACCAACGACTCGTCGTCGCCGGTGATCAGGTAGCTCGCCATGGTGGCATCAGATTGGCACACGCACCGCGTGCGGTCGAAAGCGCCACCAGCAAACCCACGCGACGAGCCCGATCAACCAACAGGTGGCGCTCCACAGCGGTGCTGGTTCGACGGCGTAGCCCAGTTGCGCGACGAGCGCGACCCAGTGGGTCCCCCACTCGGCGGGCAACATCACCAATTGCTGCAAAGCGGCCGGCAACGTGGCAGCGACCATCCCCGCAGGTAGTCCGTACAGCATCACGAAGCCAGCGACGGGCACGGCGAACAGGTTGGCGGGCAGCGACACAACTGGCAGCCGATGAAACACCAGCAGGCTTGGTAGTGCGACACCCAACTGCGCGCCGAGCGTGATTGCTAGCGGGACTCGCAACCATTGCGGGCCGGGAAGCCGATCGCGCAACCACGGGCCCAGCACGCACACACCTGCGGTCGCGCCAACCGACAACCAGAAGCCCACCGACCACACGAGCAACGGATCGATCGTCACTAGCGCGATGGTCGCGAGCGCGAGCAAGCGCACGGGTGACGCTTGCGCGCCGCGCACGAATGCCGTCGCCGCGAGGATCGCCATCACACCCGCACGCAGCACCGATGGCTCGAAGCGCGTCAAGGCCATGAACCACGCGACTACTCCAACGGTCGCAGCCCAACGCCACCACGGTCGCAGGCGACGCAATAACGGCATGGACGCAGCGAGCACGAAGGCGACGTTCTGCCCGGACACTGCCGTGAGGTGCGACAGACCCGAGCCGCGGAACGCTTCAATCACCTCTGGGCGTTGTCGCGCGTCGTCACCGATGACCAGCCCGGTGAACAGTGCCGCGTCGTCGCTTCCCATCGTGTGCTCGGCAACGCCGCGCAACGCGCGGCGCACACGATTGCTTGCCTGATCGAGTGCCGAGCCTGCGACGGCGTCGGCCAGCACCGTTGGCGTAAAGCGCCCTACTACGTGACGAACGGCGGCGCGGCGAGCGCCCGTGGTCAGCTCGCGCCGGCGACCTTGCACCCACACGTATTCGCCGGCTTGCCGGTCGGCCAGCTTGCGGCGTTGACCGCCGTAGAGCCACGCATCGAAGCGCTCGCCCTCGATCTCGAAGGTGGCGCGCAGTCCCTCACCAAACGGTGCCGGGTCGGCAACTAACTCGGCCCATCCGGTGTAGTCGCCGAGATGCCGCGGCTGCGCCGACTGCCACGCATGGTTCCCTAGCCAGCCGCCCAACACTGCGACGCCAACGCACACGATGATCGTCAGTCCGCGCAGGCGATACAGCAGCCCGACTGGCACTCCCAGCAACGCCCACCAACTGCCCAGCCAGATACCCACCACCAACACGACAGCGAGCAGCACCACGAATCCGTCGCCGTACTCGCGGCGAGGGTGATGCACGGTTGCCAGCGGCGCCACCTCGTACGCTCGCATCATGCAAGCCACGCCGCCGCCGGTATCGCCGTCGTCACCGGTCGCATCGACGTCGAGCGCTCCCATCCCGCGCGGTCCAAAGGCATACCGCCGATCAGTACGCCAGCGCGGTCCGTTCGCTGGACTGTTGCTGCCCGCGCTGATTGGGCTGGTCGGTCTGCTGATGCTGCGCAACAACACGCAGACGTGGCGAGGCGTAGGCGGCTTTCTGTTGTCGGTCGTCGCGGCACCGTTCTTGCTGGTGACAGGGGCGCCGCTGACCGCCGGGAACTCGTACACGCTGGCGCTGCTGGGCAGCGCGGCGCTGTGGATTCTGCTCGGAACGATCGCGGCGCGCATGGCGACGCGCACGCCGGTCGCCACGTGGCGCGATTACTGGCGCGAGTTTCTGTGGCTGGCCGGTGGGGTGTGGGTCGGCGTGGTCGTGGCGATGATCGGGGCAAACCTGATTCTTGGCGGCGCGTTTCTCTAACGCTCATACGGTCACCAGCGACCGAATTGCATCGAGTTTCGCCGGGCCGATACCACGCACGTCGGCAAGTTGCTCGACGGAAGCAAACGGTCCGTGTTGGTCGCGGTACGAAATGATCAGGGCCGCGGTTGCGGGGCCAACACCAGGTAGATCTTCCAACCGCGTCGCATCAGCGGAGTTGATGTTGATCGGCCACACTTCCGCCGTTGTGCCACCAGCGACGGTGACGACAGGTGACAACAGTTCGCCTACCGCCGGCACGTACACGCGCTCCCCGTCAGCGATGAGTGCGGCCAAGTTCACCGCGTCGGGATTGGCGTCAACCGCCAACCCACCCGCCGCTTGCACCGCATCGATTACCCGCGAGCCTGCAACAAGTTTGTAGACACCGGGCGCGCTCACCGCGCCAGCGACGTGCACGACAACGAATTCACTCGCGATCGTCGTCGCGCTAACGCTCGGGCTGGCAGTAGTCGGCGCAGTGCCCGCTGTCGTTGCCGTGCCCGCGTACGGCAACTTCGATTCCGTGGTCGCCGCCGGCGGCCTCACTAGCCAGTAGCCGCCGCCCAGCACGATGAGGACCGCGATCGCTGATGCAGCGATACGACCGACGCCAACCCATTCGATCCACGCACGCACTCGATCGGCTATCGAACGAGGCGGCGCGGGACGTTCCGGTAGTTCCAGCACCGGTGACTCCCCTCGCGATGCGAGCGCGCACGCTCGATTCGATCGACTGGGGGAAGCCGAGACCGAACATACCGGCCGCTTCGATTGCTACAACGTGACGCGCTCGGAAAGGTGTCTGGCTGGATCTAGTTGACTTTGAAAGTCGCTGTAAAGCCAGCGGCAGCTGCCTGTGTCGCGTCGTAGAACCTATAGTTGTGTGCCTCATCCGTCAGGGAAAGGCTCGCGATCTTCCAAATGCCTGACTGCGAAAATCTCGGGAGCGTCACCTTGAAGGTGTAGATGCCGTCAAGCGAGTTACCCGAAACACGGTGTGACGAGTCAAACACCGCAAACACAAACTGAGAGCCTCCTGGGCTCTCAAACCGAACCTGCGACGGGTTGCAACAGCCGATGTTTCCAGCAAGGTCGTCGGTGATTCGAGCAGTCACGGTCACCACCTGGGACGACAGTGAAGTATTGATCGCCGCCGGCGACACCGACAATGACTGCAACAGTGGCGCGGTCACATCACCCGGACCTGTCTGGTGAAAAGTTGCGGTGAAACCTGCTGCGGCTGCTTGTGCTGAATTGAACGACTCGTAGTTGTGGGCCTCGTCAGTCAACGAAAAGTTCGCGATCGTCCACGTGCCTGACTCCGAAAATCTCGGCACTGTCATACTGAACGAATAGGTTCCATCGAGTGAGTTGCCCGCAACGAGTTGCGATGGACCAAAAACCGCAAACACAAACTGAGAGCCGCTTGGACTCTCAAACCGAACCTGTGATGGGTTGCAGCATGCGATGTTTCCAGCAAGGTCGTCAGTGATTCGAGCAGTCACGGTGACCACTCGCGCGGCCGCAGACGTATCTATCGAAGCTGGCGACACCGACAGCGTCTGCAAAACTGGCGCTGACGTATCACCTGGGCCAGTCTGAGTGAAGGCGGCAGAAAAGCCAGCTGAAGCCGCCTGAGCCGCGTCATAAAACTGATAGTTGCCATTTTGGTCATTCAACGAAAAGCTCGCGATCGTCCAGACCCCGGATTCCGAAAATCTCGGCACTGTCACGTTGAACGAATAGTTCCCGTCCAACGAGGTACCTGCGACTAGCTGAGCAGGCCCGAACACTGCAAAAACGAACTGGCCTCCGCTCGGACTTTCAAACCGAACCTGCGACGGGTTGTTGGAGTTGGAGTTTCCCGCGAGGTCGTCCGTGATTCGAGCAGTCACCGTCACCACTTGAGCCGAGAGCGACGTGTCAATCGTCGTCGGCGACACTGAAAGTGACTTCAAGATCGGCGCTTCTCGGTCGCTCTGCGCGAACCAGCCAGTGATATCGACGATTACGTGGACGCTGCCGAACGGGTTGTGGATCGCAATCTTGCCGTTACTTCCGACACCCGTCACCACCATGTTCGGAATGGTCTGCCCCGCCGCGAAGTTCAGTGACGATGCGTTCGGCATCGGTTGACCATCGGGCCAGATCGTCAAGAAACCGGCCTGAGTCGGCGCAGTTGCTGTGACGTTGAGAGCAACTGCTCCGACATCCATCGTCGGCACATTGTCAACACCGATCACGGTAAGTGTCCGCGTCTCCCCCGGACCCAGTGCAATTTCGCCGGGCACGCGAGTGTCAAGTGCCCTGTATGGAGTCAGCGCCTCGTACCCCACGTCGAACCAGCCAGTGACGTCAACCAGAACGTCGGTCGTGCCCGAATAGTTGGAGATCGAAATTGTGCCGCCCGCACCGACACCAGATATCACCGCGTTCGCAGCGATCTCTCCCGGTTGAAAGTTGACGCTTGACGCATTTGGCCTTGGGTGTCCCGTTGGCCAAATCGTCAGGTAGCCGCCATCACCGGTCGGGTTCACGGCTGTCACATTCATTGCAACGGCCCCGATATCGAACGGCGGCAAATTGCCAGCGCCCTTGATGAGAAGTTCGCGTGTCTCCATGGGCGCCAACTTGATTCCGCCGAGACCGACGCGGGTGTCCATTATTCGGCTGGGGGTGATCGGGTTGAAGCCAGCGGCATACCACCCAACAACGTCAACGATGACCTGAAGCCCGCCCACTTCCGGGTTGAGGTAATCAAAGATCGAGATGTTGCCATCTGTCCCTACGCCGATCGTCATCATGTTGGGCACAGTTTCCCCGGCAACAAAATTCAGGTTCGATGTATCAGGTCGCGGTTCCCCGGTCGGCCACACCGTCACGTAGCCATCCCCAGTCGGCTGGGTCACAGTGACATTCATCGCGACCGCCACAGCCCCTAATGGAACCGCGTAGATACCAGCTACATGGAGCGTTCGAACCTCGTTGTGCGTGAATTGACCACCCTGGCCTGGTTGACGAGTGTCAAGCACCCTCGTCGGCGTGATTGAAATGTACGCCTTGGTCGCGTCTGACGCCTCGACGACACCGTGTGATTGAGGACTCAGAACGATCAACACCGTCGCCATCCAAGCTACGACCAGCGCAGTGGAGGCAGCCGCTTTCAAGCGCATTCGATTACCGAACTCATGGTCACATTTGCCAGTCTTGCTTGATTCGTCCGGCCGCTACAACGTGACGCGCTCTGAAAGTTTCTCGCGTACTGCGGTGGCCAGTTGGCGGCGCGCTACCCAATCGGCTTCGACCTCCAGCGGAATGCGCAGTAACGCACCACGATGGCCCTTGCGCCGTACACGCCACACGACGTAACTGGCGAAGTAGCGGGTCGCGAAACCGACATGGCCGTAGCGGCGCCACTGGCGAACATGCACCAGTTCCCGGCGCAAGCGATAGGCCGATGCCTTGCCCGGGCGCACGATCACTAGCGAGCCAATCGTGATGCCGTCGAGCCCTTTGGGGACTGGTCCGCCCTCCCACAGGCGGTATCCATCGCGTTGCTCAACAGGCATGACCGGCGAGCCTACCTGGCCCCAGAGAGGCCTCGTTCCGGGCCTAAAGCCGCTGCTAGTAGCCCGGGTCGCTGGGCCAATTGGGCTGGAACATGTGCCACTGCTCGGGAGCACGGCGGATCAGGAACTCCAGCTCGTAGGCGAGCAGTTGCGTGACCCGCTCGACGTCCTCGCGCACGCGACCCAGTCGTTGAGTCGGCAACGGCGGCCGCACGATCGCGTGATGGCCTTGATAGGCGGGCGTGAAGTAGGCGGCAGTCGGAAGGATCGGCGCACCGGCGCGAATCCCCATCATCGCTGGGCCAGCCGGCAGCGTCGTCTTCTCACCGAAGAAGTCGACTTCGATGCCGCTGCGCTCGAGGTCGCGATCGCACAGCAGGCATACGATCTCGTTCGCCCGTAGCGCCTTCAGCACGGCGACGCCAGCCTGTGGACCGGTGGAAATGACGGTCATGCCCAGGTTCTTGCGCAGGTCGGCAAACCAGTCGAAAAGCGCTTTCGGCTCGAGTGCTTCGACGACAACAGTCATCTTCAGACCCTGATCGGTGATCCACCGACCGGCCCACTCCCATCCACCGAGATGCGGCAAGGCCAGGATGCAACCGTTGCCCTGCGCAACGGCATCGGTGATGTGCTCGTAGCCGTCGATCGTGAAACCGCGATCGACAGTGCGCTTGCTCAGCGTTGGCAAACGAAAGCTCTCCATGTAATAGCGCGCATAGCTATCGAACGCTTGCTGCGCGGCCACACGCAGCGATGCCGTGCGCAACTTCGGGTTAACGCGCTTCAGGTGACGTTCGATCATCGCCCGCTTGGCCGGGCTCGAGAAGCTGGCACCGAAGCCCAGTGACGCAGCGGCCGCCGATGCAACTGGCCCTGGCATCAGTCGCGCGGCAAGCGAGCCGAGGCGATAGCCACCGACCGTTGCTGCGTCTGCGATGCGTCGTCGCGGCGCCTCGTCTTCTTCAGTCACGGCATGGGTCAGTCACGGCATGGGTCAGTCACGGCGAGTCGAGATGCGACCGGTCGTGCGACTGATGCGCATGCGTCGGCGCTCGGTGCGAACAACTCGCCGACTCTGCCGGCGACTGCGACGCATTTCGATCTTCGCGGCCGTGATCGGAGCGACCGCTGCCTGCTTCCAGACCTTCACAAAGCGCTGAATCGCCGTGATGAGCGTGAGTGCCAACATCGCCCACAAGATGGCGATCAGCAAGGGCTCGAACAGCAAGCCGAGGCACAGCGCAATGATGCGCTCGGCACGTTCCATCAGACCGCCCTTGGCATCGAGGCCAAGCGATTCGGCCTTCGCCCGCATGTAGCTGATCACTGAACTCAGCGCCATGATCGCGAACGGCAACATCACGATGTAGGTCGGCTCGTTTCGAATCGAGAAGTGCCACGCCACGCCACCGAACAGCAGCGCGTCGGCGAAACGGTCGATCGTCGAGTCGAAGAATGCTCCACGCTGGCTCGATGTGTTGGATGCCTTTGCCAACGCACCGTCGAGCAGGTCGGGCAATGCGGCCAGGACGACCAGCAACAGCCCGAGCTTCAGGTAGCCGAAGCCGATGGCGGTAGCGGCGCCCATCGCGACCAACAGTCCGAGCGCTGTCAGATGGTCGGGTGTCAGACCCGTGCGGCGCAAACCATTGCCGATCGGCTTGACGGCCTTGTCGACCGGTACGCGGAACTTTCCGTCGAACATTGGCTATGAGGATAGTCGTTGCGGCCGCGTAACCCGCGGGTGTACTTGACACGCCAGCACCATCACTTTCAGTGATACGTCCAGGCTCGATTATCACTCA
Organism: Actinomycetota bacterium; assembly: GCA_043786755.1. Lineage (GTDB taxonomy): Bacteria > Actinomycetota > Acidimicrobiia > Acidimicrobiales > Ilumatobacteraceae > UBA668. The sequence goes on along the minus strand of JAYVVU010000416.1, from coordinate 4,393 downwards.
AAAGTCTAAGAACGACCTGGTCAGGGGTTGTTTTTGATGCTCGAACGTGCGTACTATATGCTTGATGAACACAGTGGCCGATCTCGCCGAGCAGATAGTGCTCAGCCCTGCCGAGTTGCTCGCAGCGCTTGCCGCCCACGAACAACGGGCAACTGTCTTGGCCCTAGCAACGCGTCGCCTAGAGAACTCTGGTGAATGGGCATTCGACGGATCCGTGTCCATCGCAGCTTGGTTGCGCGACAACGCACGCATGTCCAACCGCAGCGCGCACCGGCTGATTCACCGCGGTCGATTCCTCGACCGCTTCGGTTCGATCGCCGACGCCGCGGTCAACAACGTCCTGTCGGCCGGCCAGGTCGACGCGATCGCTGCGGTCTGTCGACCCAAACACGAACCGATCCTTGCCGAACAACAAGCCGAACTTGTCGGCATCTTGGCGCCATTGCCCGTCGCCGATACCGAATTCGCATGCCACGTTTGGCGCGAACGCGCCGACGCGTTACTCGACGAAGACTCTCCGCCAACCGAACCGACCCGCACATTGTCGTTCAGCCGCGCCGGCGACGGCGCACTGCTTGGCCGATTCACTCTCGACGACGCAGCCGCGATCGAACTTGAGAAAGCGATCCGCAACGCGATCACCTGGGGCGGCGACAGCGACACACGCACCCGACCCGAATGCCAAGGCGATGCACTGTTCGACATCGCCGCGTTCTACAACAAGAACCACGACAGCAACGGCACACCGCGACACCTCCCCCACGTCAGCCTCTCCGCCGATGCATCGACACTGAACGCCGGCACACCCCTCGCAGTCAACGACGACGACCAGCGACTCATCGACACCGCATGCACCGACACCTACCTGTGCGATTGCATCATGCACACCATCATGCGCGACGCCAACGGTGCACCAGTCGGGTTCGGTCGAACGCGCTACACAGTGCCGCGCAAACTGTTCCGCCAAGTCGCCGCCCGCGACGGCGGCTGCCGCTTCCCTGGCTGCAACCGCCACGTCCGCCACAGCGACGCCCACCACATCAAATATTGGCGCGATGGCGGCGAGACCGAATACTGGAACCTGGTGCTGTTATGCAGCCGCCACCACCACATCGTTCATCAACAGCGCCTCGACCTGAAACTGCTCCCCAGCGGACAACTCGACGTCACCTGGCGCGACGGCCGACAACGAAGTAGCCAGCCCCGCGGGGCGCCACCGAAATTGAATTCCTGAACTAGTTCAGATGTCCCAGTCTTCAGCCGGGTTGTCTTGCACCAGGTGTTCGATCACGCGTGCGTCGACGGCATCAACCAACACGAGGCCGCGACGGCGTGGCGGCTCTTCTGCCGAGTAGATCAGCACGCGCCAGGTCGGCCTGCTGCGTAGTCCGCGCCATACCTGCTGTGCCGACGCGTGACCGACTGCGAACCCGACCGCGCCCTGCGCTGCAACCAGTGCCTGCTTCTCGTCGACCTGCATGCGCCAGCCCGACGTGTACGAGTACACGCCCACGACTGCGAGCAGTAGCGCTGCCCACAGGAAACCTTCGTTGACCATCGGCGAGCTGTCGTTCCACGCAAACCACGCCGCAACCAGCAGAGCAGCAACGCCGAGGTACAGCATTGCTGGCTTGCGCCGGCGGCTGTTGTCCGGAAATTGGTACGGCCCGACGTACTCGGAAACATTCAGGTTGTCGGGCAACTCGTCGCGTACGTCATCTGCGGCCATGGAGGGACGAGGCTACTGGCCCACAGCCTTTAAGGACCGGCCGTCAATCGAAGAGTGCCGGAGGGCGTGCTGTTGGTGGCGGGGTCATGCCGATGTGCGTGTACGCCGCTGTCATAGCGATGCGGCCGCGGGGCGTGCGCGCCAGCATGCCTTGCTGAATCAGGAACGGCTCGTACATGTCTTCCACAGTCTCGGGCTGTTCGCCGACACTGATGGCGAGCGTGCTCAGGCCAACCGGTCCGCCGGCGAACTGCTGGCAGATCGCGTTCAGGATGGCGCGGTCGACCTTGTCGAGCCCGATCTCGTCGACACCGAAAACCCTGAGGCCTTCCCGTGCGGTGTCTTCAGAGATCGTGCCGTCGCCGCGCACTTCCGAGAAGTCGCGCACTCGGCGCAGCAGCCGGTTGGCGATACGCGGCGTGCCGCGCGATCGACGTGCGATCTCCCACGCACCTTCAGGTGAGATCTGCACGTGCAAGATGCCGGCGGCGCGACGAACGATCGCCTCCAACTCGTCGGCCGCGTAATAATCGAGACGCGCGACTAGGCCGAAGCGATCGCGCAACGGACCGGTGATCATGCCCGTACGGGTCGTGGCGCCGACCAAGGTAAATGGTGGCAGCGTCAGGCGAATACTGGATGCAGCCGGACCTTTGCCGACGACGATGTCGAGCTGGAAGTCCTCCATCGCCGGATACAGGATCTCTTCGACAGCGCGCGAGAGGCGATGGATCTCGTCGATGAACAACACGTCGCCCTCCTCGAGCTTGGTGAGGATCGCCGCTAGGTCGCCCGCACGTTCCAGCGCCGGGCCAGAAGTGATGTGCAGGTGGACGCCCATCTCGACGGCGACGATGCCGGCCATCGATGTCTTCCCGAGCCCCGGCGGACCTGCCATCAGCAAGTGATCGGCGGGTTGCCCGCGCTTCTTCGCCGCTTCGAGAACGATCGAGAGGTGCTCTTTCAGCTCGCGCTGGCCAACGAACTCGCTGAGCCGCCGCGGGCGCAGCCCGACTTCGTCGAGTTCCTCGTCGGCGACGGGGCTCGGTTCTAGGAACTCGTCACGCACGCTTGGCTCCCAACACCTTCAAAGCATCGCGCAGCAAGCTGCTTGCGTCGCCGTCACTGGGCAGTTCGCGCAACGCCTCGCGAATTTCTTCTGGCGCATAGCCAAGCCCATTCAGTGCCTCGCGCACATCGCCGACGACCGAGTTCCTCGGGGCACCGGCACCCACCGAGACCGGGTCGAGCATCGGCAAGTTGAGTCGATTGCGTAGTTCGATGAGCAGACGCTCGGCAGTCTTCTTGCCGACGCCGGGAACAAGTGTCAGCGCGCCGAGATCGCTCGACGCCACGATGTCGACGAGCACGCTCGGCGAGTGCGTACCAAGAATCGCGAGCGCGAGCGCAGGGCCAATGCCGTGCGTCGCGATCAACACCTGAAACGTGGCGCGCTCGTCGCGGTTCATGAAGCCGAACAGCGTCTGCACCTCTTCGCGAATGTGGTGGTGCACATACAGGAAAGCTGCCGAACCGGGTTCGAGTTCGGCGAGCGTGCGCGGTGTGACGAACACGAGGTAGCCAACACCGCCGACTTCGATCAGCACACACGACTCGTCGCGCGCCGTGTTCGGCGTGCGTTCCAGAACCGTGCCACGCAGGCTGCCGATCATCGCCGCATCGCCGCCTGCACGCTGCGCCGCATTGGCGCCACTGCCAGATAGCACAGCGCGAGTGCAGCAGCATCGGCCGCATCGGCCGGTTGCGGAGGCGTCGCCAATCCCAAGCGCGCCTGCACCATGCGCTGCACTTGCTTCTTGTCGGCGCCGCCCCAACCGGCAACACAGTCCTTCACCTGATTCGGCGTGAACTGCACGACGTCGCAACCGTGTGCCGATGCTTCGGCCAACGCCAAGCCACTCGCCTGCCCAACGCTCATCGCGGTGCGCACGTTGGTTTGAAAGAAGACCTGTTCGACGGCGACGGCGGCTGGGCGAAACTCGACGAGCAGCGAGACCAGCTCGCGCTGCAGCGCGGCCAACCGTTGCGGCAACGCATCGGCTACCGGCGTGCGAATCACGCCCAGCGCGACTGCGCGCACGGAATGCCCATCGGCGCGCAGCACGGCATAACCACACCGCGTCAGGCCGGGGTCGATCCCCAAAACGACACTCTGACGTAAAACGGCACTTTCGTCAGGTACGAACACGTGTACGAGGCTAGCGGATCGGTCCCAGCGACCTGCGGACCACCGACCGCTGTGGCATCGTGGTCGAATGCGTCGTTACCCCGCCTCAATTCTCGCAGCCGTTTCACTTTCCGTCGTGATCGCCCTTGCCGGGGTCGGCTGCAGCTCCGACGACAACAAGAGCGCCGACACCAGCGCCACCGACACGGCGGGCGCGGCGAGCACCACGACCGGTCCCGACGACGCAACCCTGCAAGAGGGTCTGACCTGCGATCCGCTCGACGAGCGCGCGTGTCTGTTGCGCTGGCCAAATGACCCGTTCACTCGGCCCGATGCGACGACCGCCACCGGTCGGCGACCCGACATTCACGCGGAGAGCACTCCGGCCAACGCCAAGCCACTCGCCTGCCCAACGCTCATCGCGGTGCGCACGTTGGTTTGAAAGAAGACCTGTTCGACGGCGACGGCGGCTGGGC
>JAYVVU010000415.1:0-2633 GCA_043786755.1 Actinomycetota bacterium | reverse complement strand
AGCGCAAGATCACGCAGTACACGCGCTACTTGGCGATCGGCATCTCGACGCTGCAGGCGACTGCGCTGACGTTCATCTTTGGTAACGGCAACGGCAACGCCTTCTTCGGTGCCGCTCAGAAGTTGCCGACGAACCTGCGCTTGCTACCCGACGGCATGTGGCCGCGCGGCTACCTCGTCATCATCACGCTCGTCGGTGGAACTGCTGTATTGATGTGGCTCGGCGAGCTCATCAGCCAGCGCGGCATCGGTAACGGCATGAGCATGGTCATCTTTGCTTCCGTGGTCAGCGGCCTTCCGTCCGGCTTCTATTCGGTGTGGGTGGAGAAGAACGCATTCATCTTCGCGATCCTGCTCGGTCTGTGCATCTTCATTGTCTTTGCGGTTGTCCGAGTCGAACTCGCGCAACGACGCATTCCCGTGCAGTTCGCGAAACGCGTGGTCGGTCGCCGCATGTATGGCGGACAGAGCACGTACATTCCGCTAAAGGTCAACCAGAGCGGCGTTGTGCCGATCATCTTCGCCAGCTCAGTGTTATTGCTGCCCGTGTTGTTGTCGAACCTGTTGGGCAGCACCGATGGCACCGGATGGCGCGCTCGCGTGCAGAAACTCGTTGACCAGTACTTGGTCAACAGCCAGAACATCGTCTACATCGCACTGTTCTCGTTGATGATCGTGGCGTTTGCTTACTTCTATAACTCGATTGCATTCGACCCGATTCGTCAGGCCGATCAGATCCGTCGCCAGGGTGGCTTCATTCCTGGCGTGCGCCCTGGTCCGCAAACCGAGGCGTACCTGGCGAAGGCCGTCAACCGCATCACGTTGCCGGGCGCTGTCTTCATCGCCGTCATCGCGATTCTTCCGTACTTGCTGCTGTGGGCCTTCGACGTTCGGAACTTCCCATTCGCTGGCACCACCGTGCTGATCGCCGTCGGTGTGGCGCTGGAGTTGATGCGCCAGATCGATAGTCAGTTGATGCTGCGCAATTACGAGGGCTTCCTGAAGTGATCCCGGGCGCCCGGCTGATCTTGCTCGGGCGCCAAGGCGCTGGCAAGGGAACACAGTGCGTGCGGCTTTCCCGCCAATTTGTCGTACCGCATATCAGCACGGGTGACATGTTGCGCGCCGCGCAACGCGAGGGCAGCGAACTGGGCAAGATGGCCAAGCTAGTGATGGACGACGGCGGTCTCGTCGGCGACGAGATCATGGTCGGCCTGATTCGTGAGCGCCTGTCGCAATCAGATGCGATGGGTCGCGGCTACATCCTTGATGGCTTCCCGCGCACGGTTCCGCAGGCGGTTGCGCTCGACGAGATCACCACGAATCTCCCGATCGACGTCGTCATCGATGTCGACGTGCCGCGCGAGATCGTGTTGAACCGTTTATCGGCGCGGCGTGTCTGTCGCGACTGCGGTACCAACTACGTGTCGAGTGGCATCGAGCGCTTGCCGTGGATCTGCGAGGTCTGCGGTGGCGACGTCGTGCGCCGCGACGACGACACGCCGGAAGCGATCATGCACCGCCTCGATCTCTACGACGAACTCACCCAGCCGCTGATCGCCTACTACCAAAACACCAGCCGCCTCTGCATCATCGACGGAGTGGCCAGCGCCGACGAAGTCTCCAGGCGCATCACGGCAGCAGTAGAAGAAGCCCGCCAAAACCGCCAGCGCTAGCCAGTCGAGGTTTTCCTCCCGAATCTGGTCAGTCGAGGGTTTCCTCCCTGCCAGCGGGGAGGAAACCCTCGACACCCCCCCCCGGCGGGAGCAAACCCTCGACTCAAATCACCTGGTGGCGGAACCGTTTGTCACTGTGGCAACGCCGTTCAGGACTGTGTGTTTGACCTTGCCCTGCACTACTCGGCCGGCGTAGGGGGTGTTTCTACTCTTGCTCGCCAACTGCGCTGGCACGACCGTCCAACTTTGCTTCGGGTCGAAGACCGTTAGGTTCGCTGGTTCGCCTGCTTGGATGGGGCGGCCGTGGCGATCGGCGACTCCCGCGATTGCTGCTGGCTTCCAGCTCATTGCGGCGACGATCTGCGCGAGCGGCATGTCGAGTTCGCTGATCGATAGTGCGAGCGCGGTTTCGAGTCCGAGCATTCCTGGCGGGGCTTCATCGAGTGGCACCTCTTTGGTGTGCGGCGCGTGCGGTGCGTGATCGGTGGCGATCGCGTCGATGGTTCCGTCGGCAAGTCCGGCCTTAATCGCATCGATGTCGGTGCGCGTGCGCAGCGGGGGATTGACCTTGAACACCGGGTCGTAACCGTTGAGCTGTTCGTCGGTGAGCGTGAAGTGATGTGGCGCCGCTTCAGCGGTGATGCCCAAACCTTCCGCCTTCGCGGCGCGCACCATCTGAACGCTACGGGCGGTGCTGAGGTGCAGGAAATGCATCGACACGCCGGTCAGTCGGACCAGCTCGATGTCGCGCATCACCATCAACTCTTCGGCGATCGACGGCCAGCCTGGAAGACCGAGGCGACTGCAACACGCGCCCTCGTGCATCACCGCACCCTTCGTGAGCGCGGCGACCTCGCAGTGCTGCGCGAGCACGATGCCGAGCGGACCGGCGTATTCGAGCGCGCGGCGCATCAGTTGCGGATCTTGTACGCCGTTGCCGTCGTCGGTGAACAGGTGC
>JAYVVU010000414.1:0-2642 GCA_043786755.1 Actinomycetota bacterium | reverse complement strand
TTGCGAGATGCAGCGCGAGTTCACGATCTGGAGCTGTCACGACGAAGTAGCCGTTGGAGACTTTGACCCACACGGTGAAATCGAAGTCGACTGGCACGATGTACGCCGCGAGCCCGATGTCGGTGAGCGCTGTGCGAACTTCGTCGTCGGCTGGCGGACGACCAAACGCAGTCGGATCGATCGCCTGCACGCTGATGTTGTATTCCTCGCCGACAGCGATCACGACGTAGCCGCACTCGTCGCCCGACAGCGGGCTGGCATCGACCAGCTGACCGCGCCCGCGTCCAGCGATCACAACTGTGAAGTCTTCCGCGACGAGCGCTCGACATGGATCGCCGCCGAACAAGGTCTGCGGCGGAACGGTCGGCTCGGCGGTCGGGTCGGGCGGGTCGGTGTCCGGAATGAATTCCAGCAACGTTGTCGTCGTTTGCTCGGGCACCACACCCACCGTGTCGGGCGGGTTCGTTTCCTCAGGGCGACACGTCACCAGCGCAATCGCGACCGCGAGCGCTGAGGCACCGGCGATTACACCGCGTACACCAATGGCCTCGAACAGCGACGCAGGCGTCGGCGCATGCTGCTTCATGCGTTCGACCACGTCGAGATGGCTAGCAGCGGGACCTCGAAGCACCAGGCCTCGAACGTCAGCCCGATCGATGCGTCGCCGTCCCACGGATACTTCACGCCCATCAACTCGCCGACCGTTCGTCGCTCCGCTTCATCGATCACCGCGCGCGCGACGCCTGCACGAGTGTCGGCGTCGATGCGAACTGTGACGTCGGGGTTGGCGAGTGCGTTGCGATACCAATCGGCCTTCGCGCCGTTGCCGCTGATCAGATACAGCGTGTCGTCGACTACGCCGAACCAGATCTCGACTTCGTGCGGGTTGCCGGTGCGGCGACCCTTGGTCGTCACGTAGCAGTTCTCGGTAGCGGCGTGCGCCGTCAGCCAACTCATCGTCAACGTCCCGGGTGATAAGTGCCGAACACTTCGCGCAGTGCGTCGCTGACTTCGCCGAGCGTTGCGTTGGCACGCAGCGCTTCCTTCATCGGGTACAGCACGTTCTGTGTGCCACGGGCCGCATCGCCTACATCCTTCAACCGTGCTGCGACGAGTGCGTCGTCACGGTCGGCTTTGAAAGCCGCCAAGCTCTTGCGCTGCCCATGCTCGAGTTCAGGGTCGGAGGCGAGCAGTTCGGGTTCGCTCTCGCCCTCGTTGGCGAACTTGTTGAGACCGACGATGACGCGGTCGCCGTCGTCGATCCCCTTCGCGTATTCGTACGCCGCCTGTTCGATTTCGCCTTGCTGGAAGCCAGCTTCGATGCCCTCGACGGCGCCGCCCATCTCGTCGATACGGCGGATGTACTCCCATGCGAGTCGCTCGACTTCGTCGGTGAGCGTCTCGACGAAATAGCTACCCGCCAGCGGATCGGGCGTGTCGACGATCCCGCTCTCGTACCCGACGACCTGCTGTGTACGTAGCGCGATGCGAGCAGCGCGTTCGGTGGGAAGGCTCAGCGCTTCGTCGAAACCATTGGTGTGCAAACTCTGCGTGCCGCCCATCACCGCAGCCATTGTCTGCACCGCGACGCGCACGATGTTGTTCTCCGGTTGCTGCGCTGTCAGTGTGCTGCCGCCAGTCTGCGCGTGGAAGCGCAACAACTTGCTCGCCTCTAGCTGCGCACCGAAGCGCTCGCTCATCAGGCGATACCAAATGCGACGGGCCGCGCGGAACTTGGCAACTTCCTCGAAGAAGTTGTTGTGCGCGTTCCAGAAAAAGCTGAGCCGCGGCGCAAATGAATCGACTGGCATGCCCGCCGCGATCGCAGCCTCCACGTAGGCGATGCCGTTCGCGATCGTGAACGCGATCTCCTGAACCGCAGTGCTGCCCGCTTCGCGGATGTGGTAGCCCGACACACTGATCGAGTTCCACTTCGGGATGTGCTTGGCGCAGTACTCGAAGACGTTGGTGATGATGCGCATGCTCGGCTTAGGCGGATAGATGTAGGTGCCGCGCGCGATGTACTCCTTCAGCAGATCGTTCTGGATCGTTCCGCTAATCGCACTGGATGGCACACCCTGCTCGTCGGCGACCAATTCGTAGAGCAAGAGCAGAATCGGCGCAGTCGAATTGATCGTCATGCTCGTGCTGACCTGGTCGAGCGGCAAGCCGTCGAGCAGCACACGCATGTCGGCGAGGCTGTCGATTGCGACGCCGACTCTGCCCACTTCACCTTCAGCGCGCGGATGGTCGCTGTCGAAACCCATCTGCGTCGGTAGGTCGAACGCGCAACTCAAGCCGGTCTGGCCAGCATTGAGCAGGAACTTGAAACGCTCGTTAGTCGAGGCCGCGGTGCCGAAACCCGCGTACTGGCGCATCGTCCACAACTTGCCGCGATACATAGTCGGATAGATACCGCGCGTGTATGGCGGTTGGCCAGGCGCGCCCAGCTGCGTCGCTGGATCCCAGTCGGCGAGATCGGACGCGTCGTACAGCGCTTTCACCGTGATGCCCGAGTCGGTGAGCTTGGCTTCTGTCGTGGCCTTGCTCGTAGAGGTGTCCTTACTCATAGTGAAACGAGCGTACGCCGCGCACTCCGGTCCGGCTATTCACCAAACGTCTCACCGCGCAGCAATCAGCGC
>JAYVVU010000413.1:0-2657 GCA_043786755.1 Actinomycetota bacterium | reverse complement strand
GCGACCTGCGGGGCTTCGGACGAAGTCGACGAGCTCTCCGTCGACGACGTCGGCTCGGCGGTGACTGCGAGCGTCGCAGGAGTCCCGGAGGTACACGCCCCGGCAGCCACGAGCAGGATGCCGATCAACATCGTCGCCCTGATGGGTGATCGACGACGGCTGTCGCGTCGTGGCGAATGAGACATCGCGTCGACCCTAAGGTCGTCACTCAATCAGCGACGGTCATGCAAGGTAAACCTACGGTAAATCTCGAATCCGTTGTCCGGCCACATTCGACCGTTGCTCATCGCGCTCGAGTCGCTCGTCGCGCTCTTGGTGGTCCAGGTTGTCATGGGAATCATCGGCGCGTCGTGGGCGCTGCTGCCTGATGCTGGACCCCGTTTGGTCACCTAGCACCTGGAATGATCGGAGCGCATCGTCTCGGATGCCCACTGACCTGGTGTTTTGTCCCGCCAACAGTGTATCGAGTGGTGCCAAATCCATCTGGTGATAGACAGTTAGGCACCAAGAACTGATCGGTCGGTGGCCGCTCGGCGCCAGCTTCTTCGGGGTGAGTTGTGGGTGGCCAGACGGTCGGCAAGATCGCCTGTATCTAATTCGGGTGCTAGACGGTGGAAGTGGTGATGCGCTCGCCGGAACCAAACGTGGACGTGGAGGGCGTTCGGCCAGAGGCCGAGTTCACTCGGTTCTTCGAGATCGAGCATCACGGTCAAGTCTGCCGAGCTGCGCTCATGCTCGGGGAGGTGACCGTCGCCGAAGACGTCGTTCACGACGCCTTTGCCGCGGTTTGGCAGCGCTGGCGGGTGCTCAACGATCCCGGCTCATACCTCAATCGATGTGTGCTCAACGGCTGCCGAGACGCGGTGTCCGGTCGAGCACGATCGCGACGCCGGTTCGAGCGCCTGATCGCCAGCCATCGCGAAGGCACTGAGCCGGTCGAGGTGCTCGCCGACGTCTTGGCTGACCTGCCGTTCAAACAGCGCTGCGCTGTCGTCCTGCACTACTACGGCGGTTTGACCAATGCCGAGATAGCCGAGGCCATGCAGTGCTCACTCGGCTCTGTCGGCCCCTGGATCCAGCGCGGCAAAGCCCAACTTCGCAAGGAGCTCACATGATCACCGACGAAGAATTCGACGTGCGGATGCAGGACCTCTTCCGCCAATTGGGAGACCAAATCCCCACGGCCGGGAGTCCACAAACAATCCTGGAACACGATCATGAGCCGGTTCCCATCGGTCGCTCATTCAGTTCGGGATTGAGTGAAGCCCGTCGCGGTAAGTGGATCGGCATGCTTGCGGCAGCGAGCCTAGTGGTGCTCGGAGTTACCGCCGTGGTGACGCACGACGGAACTGTCCGTCGAATCGCGCCGGCAGTGTCGACGGGTGACGTCGACGAGTCTGATCCTGCGGTGTCCACTGTCGAGGCGACTTTGCCGACCGCCACGGCGCAGCAGGCGCAAACTACGACAACCGAACAGGCCTCGACATCGACGCTCCCGGCCCCTGAGGGAGCGTACCTCCAGGTGGCGACGATCCTCGAACAGGCACAAAGCGTCAGCTATCGAGCGATGGTCAAGGCGGTCACGAAGTGCATGCTCGATCAGGGCTACACGTACCAATCGGTCCCTGACCCGTGGGAAGGTTTCACCGGTGAGCTGACCACGCAGCCGTGGAACACCCCAACGCTGGAAAGGGCAAGCACTCGCGGCTACCTCCAGCCACGACAAGGTGACCCCGTAGTGAACCCGGATGGCGACACCGGCTTCGGGACCCAGGCATACCAGCACGCCCTCTACGGCGACGTGATCGACAACTGGGAGGTTCCTCCCGGCGACACCGTTCCGGATGGTTTCGCCGTCGGTGGACCAGTGATGGATGGGTGCCGACCGAGCGCGCAGACGCAGATCGTCGGGGACGGAGACCCTCGAGCAGCCTCTCGCATCGGCGACTACTACGCGCAGATGCAGAACGTCGAAGTTCGAGCCAGCATTGAGATCACCACAACACCGGACTATCAACGGATGGTCGCGCTGTGGGCGGCATGCATGGGCGATCACAGCTACCGCTTCACCGATCTAGACCAACCGCGGCGGACGGCGTGGGCAGGTCAGCGACCCGGAGCGGAAGAGATCGCGACCGCAACGCAAGATGCCTCGTGCAAGAGCGAGGTGGGGTTCACCCAATACGGCGATCAACTCTTCGCTGGAATGGTGTCGGATTGGTTTATCCAGCACCCAGGTCGGTTCGCCGAGATCACCGAATACATGAATGGAGTGACCGATCGGGCGAACGCGGTTCTGGCCTCATGAGGTCTGGGGACGCGGCGGAGTCGGCGTCGAGAGGTCCGGCGCTTTTCAGCACCTTGTTAGACGTCGAGGTCGAGTCGAACGCTGGGTGGGCGTTTGCGGATCGGTGCCAACGTGCGAAGGTCGAGCGCGTCGATGTTGATGAAGTCTCGATAGTTGTGGCTGATCAACGGTGCGTGGTGCCTGATCGCGAGCGCGGCGATGATCAGTGTTTCCTTGTGGCGATGATGCCGAGGACATTCGTGTCGACGAAGTAGCGGAGCTGAGTTGTTTCAGCGCTCAAGGCGCCGTTCGCGCGACGTCTCATAGGCACCGTTCAGTGCCTCGTAGATGAGGTCCGCGTCTTGCGGCG
>JAYVVU010000412.1:0-2660 GCA_043786755.1 Actinomycetota bacterium | reverse complement strand
TGCGTTCGTGTACTTCGTCGAAGATCACCAGGCCGGTACCGGGCAACTCGGGGTCATTCTGTAACCGGCGCGTAAGTACGCCCTCGGTCACTACCTCGATTCGGGTGTCGCGTCCGATGCGGCGTTCGTCGCGGGTCTGATAGCCAACCGTGTCGCCGACCTGTTCGCCCAGAAGAAATGCCATTCGATGCCCAGCAGCACGAGCTGCCAGTCGCCGCGGTTCGAGCATGACGATGCGTTGATCAGAGAGCCACGGTGCGTCGATGAGGCGCAGGGGGACCAATGTGGTCTTGCCCGCGCCCGGCGGCGCCACGAGAACAGCCGACCCGATGGTCGCGAGAGCATTGGCTACCTGTGGAATGACCTCAGCAACAGGTAATTCGTTGGTGGGGTCTGGAACGCGGCTCAATCGGTTGTGCGGATCAGGCCAGCGCGGGCGTGCCCTTGAACGGCGCCGGATCGGCCGCCGCCGGGATGGCCTGCTTGTTCCACGCCGTGGCGATGGCGATCGCATCGGCGACCCGACGCCACTCGCTGCCGTTCCAACCCTCGGCCGACGCGGCGACGTTGCCATCCATCGAGACGAACACGAACGCCGGGAGCTCTTTCAGACCAAGTGAAGCAACGAAGTGCCGGTCGGGATCGGCGAAGACGAGAAACTCATCGGCCAGCTTGCCGAGAAAAGACCGAGCATCGGTGGCGTCGCACGTGACCACAAAGTTGACCCGCACGTCGGCGCCGCTGAAACCAGCAAGGATTCGCGCAGCCGTCTTGAGAATCCAGGAACTCTCGTTGGTGTAGGGGTCGATGACTACGCACGCGAGGTTGAAAGTGGTGAGCCACTCTTCGAGAGGGCGGCTCGCGCCATCGATGGAAGAGAGAACGACGTCGAGCGACGGATTGCTTGCCACAGCACGACGCTAGCGCAGCGCCCTCGTTCTGGCACAGCTAGCACCGAGTACGGCAACGCCGACAACAAGCGATCGTGGCGCCGCATTGTGGGTGTGGTCAGTTTGCACGCGTTGTGGGGGCCGAGTGACCACACCCCCTGGGGGAGTTCATCACTCAGCCGAAGGGCTGGGTGCCGTCCACGACGAGATCGGCGCAGGCCATCGGGTCGTCGCGCGCGACGTAGGCATTCTCGTTCGGCATCCACACGTCGACCCATGTTGCGCGAGATGCCTCGCCGTCACGGGCGACGCCACGGGCGAGGCGGACGTCGTAGGGAGCGTCGACCCAGATCCGCACGGTGAGGTCGTCGCGGAACATCTGATGGAGGGCGCACACGCCTTCGATCACAACGAGGCCTTGCGGGCGCAACTCTCGTCCGCGTCGAGGTTGCTTCGCCGCCCAATCCCATTCGTCGTACGTAACGGCCGTGCCGGCAAGCAACGGATCGAGCACGGCGGTACGAAGGCGGTGGAGGTCGAAGCCGGAGCCGTCCCAAAACGAATCGGTCGACACGACTTGGGTGTTCGGTAATTCGGCCGCGAGATGCGCCGCCAACGTTGACTTACCCGCGCCACCTCGGCCGCCGATGCCCACGAGCACGAGCGGCGCGATTGTGCGCGCTGCCTCGATGCGCCCGACGATGAGTGCGAGCGGCGTTGTTGGTACGGATTGCACCGGCCCAGTGTGGCGTGGATCCGTGCCCGATGTATGCACGGTTCTGCCTGCGATGTATTCGCTGGGCGGGCGAATTGTGGCTCCTGCTGGCGCCGGGGGTGTGGCGAGTTTGCCACGTGTGGCGTGGGTAATCGTACAAACCCCCCTCGGGTGGGAGCACTAGGCTGCGGAGAATGCACCCGATCGAGCGACTGCGCTACGTCGCACGGGCCTCCGGCGGCGATCATCGCATGCTGGTTCGCGAAACAGCGTCGGCGGTTGCCGGTCTCGATCTCGATCCCGCAGGGCTGGTTGTGGTCTGTCGCCGCATCGTCGAGCGTCACCCGACTTCGGGTCCGCTGTGGTGGCTGTGTGCGAGCCTGCTTGCGTCGAGTGATCCCTTTCGCGACGCGTGGGGGTTGGCCGACTCCATCGAGGACGATCCCACTCCGGGGCAGCTGTTCGCGCAACTCGCCGACGACGCCACTGTGTGCATCGTGGGTTGGCCTGACCTCGTTGGCGAAGCACTGATGCGGCGCGGCGACGTCACCGTTTTGGCCATCGACGCGAATCATGAGGGCACCAATCTGGTGCGCCGCCTGCAGCGGGCCGATGTTGCCGCCGAAGCAGTGCCACCAGCTGGAGTTGCTGCCGCCGTCGCGATGAGCGATGTCGTGATCATCGAAGCACTCGCCGCGGGTCCCGACGGCGCACTGTGTTCACTCGGCTCGCATGCAGCTGCGGCCGTGGCGTACTGCAGCGAGATTCCTGTATGGCTTGTAGCCGGGCGTGGGCGTCGATTGCCGGAGCCGATGTGGAACGCGATGTGCGAACGGCTCCCAAGCGGCGAAGCTGGCTGGCACAACGATGTTGAGATCGTGCCGCTCGCGCTCGCCGTCGCTGTGCTCGGCCCGAACGGACTCGCTGTGGCCGATGCAGCGGCGATGGCCGCCGAGTGCCCGATGACCCACGAACTGCTCCGCGTGAGTGCGATGTGACCGCCCGCCATTAGTGTCGGGTTTCATGGCAAGCAAGCGTGGCAACATCACCATGAC
>JAYVVU010000411.1:0-14364 GCA_043786755.1 Actinomycetota bacterium | reverse complement strand
GATAGAACTGCTCCTCAATACCCAGCGACCATGTATGGCCCAAGGCGCCGCGGGGTTCGAACCCGTAGAACACAGGCCAGAGGTTTCCCATCGATCCGGCAGCAAGAACGATCTCGCGACGTAGCGGGTCGCCAACGTCGCTCATGAAGGTGAACGAGGCGACGAGCAGGAACGCGAGCATCACGAACAGTGGCGGGAAGATTCGGAAGACGCGCCGAATGTAGAACTGCGCGAGCGAGAGTCCGCCGGTGCGGTCGGCTTCTTCCAAAGCCAGCTTGGTAATCAAGAAGCCCGACAGCACAAAGAACAGCACGACGCCCGATCCGCCGCCGGGAAAGACTGGCGCGTACAGATGCACAAGGAACACGGTGGCGATGGCCACTCCGCGAAGACCATCGAGGACAGGGAGATGGCCCATTGGCCGGTGGGCAAGCGGGTTAGACACTTGCGCCGCGGTTGCCGGGACCGCTCCGGTGCCAGTGCTATTCGTATCGGTGCTCATCGCACCAAACCCCGCAATCGACCGGCAGCGATGGCGCTACGGCGCATAACGCTCGCTACGGAGAGGCGCGACGTGCTTTGCCCGTTGGGGCGCAGCATGCCAAGCGACGATGCGACGCGGCCTTCTGCCTCGGGAGTTCCGAAGGCACGCAACACCTCGCTCATGCCGCGACCATACGAGTAATGCTGACGCAGCATCGCGGACACGCCGTCGCGATGGCGATAATCGATGACGGCACCCGCAGCGTGGCCAATTGTGTAGCCCGCGCGTAGCAGCGACCAACTGATCGCGATGTCTTCACACCTGGTCAGGGTCTCGTCGAACCCACCGACGGCCTCGAAGGCCGCGCGATGAATGGCGAGGTTGCCGGTCAGCAGGTACGGCTTTCCTAGAAACTGGTTCAAAGCGCCGGCTGTCGTCGAGGGATACCAGTGACGCATACGCTCGTCGGGAAACACGTCGACGACATCGCCGGAGACAGCGTCGAACTCTGCGAGCGCCTGCAACAGCGCCGACAGCCAGCCGTCGTGCACCAGGTCGTCGGCGTCGCAGAAGCCGATAACGGGACAAACAGAGGAAACCGCGCCGACGTTGCGTGCGTGTGCCGCGCCCTTGCGGTCGCTTGAGTCGACAATTCGAACGCGACTGTCGCCCGCCGACTCGACAACTGATCGCACGCCACTCACTACTGACGGTTGCGTTGAATTCACCGAGAGCACTACTTCTGTTAGCGCGACATCCGTTTGCGCGAGCACCCGTGCGAGCTGTTGAGCGAGTACGGCGTCGATGGACCCGACGGGTATGACGACCGCGACGTCCATCGCGTTAGCGACGACGAAGCGGCGCGCTCGGAGTAGTAACCGCCAGAACGTTGGGCTGCTGTTCGCGTAGCTCGCGACCGATCAGTGCCAGCGCCTGCTTCTGCTGGCGGCCGGTTGGAATGGTGAGCACAACCGC
Organism: Actinomycetota bacterium; assembly: GCA_043786755.1. Lineage (GTDB taxonomy): Bacteria > Actinomycetota > Acidimicrobiia > Acidimicrobiales > Ilumatobacteraceae > UBA668. Next base: position 12,905 of record JAYVVU010000411.1, on the reverse strand, counting down.
GTCGGCGATGTGCGCGAACTGAACCGTCGAGGCTGCGCCGAGGAAAGGCCCACCGTCGACGATGATGACGTCGGCCAATGGATCGAGCCGGGCAAGCAACTTCGGAACGTCTTCGCGACGCAACACGCTGCCGCTCTCCATCATGTCGGCCGCCGCGACGACCTGCAGCGTTGGGACGCGCGTCGGTCGCAACAGCGCTGCGATGCCCGGGGCACGCGGCGGGCCGCCGGTATACGCGGGCAACCCTGCGGGCTGCAGTTCGAACAATTCGGAGAGCTCGGGATGCAACGGGTCGGCGTCAACCACGATGACCTCTGCACCGTTGAGCGCAAAGCGATTAGCCAACGCGCCAGCGACGCTGGTTGTGCCGACTCCGACATCGGTACCGGTGACCACGACGACCAACGCATGGTGTTGCCGATCGAGCGCGTCGGCACGTACCCGAAGATGGTCGATGAACGGTGTAGCGCTCGCTGGCAAATACTCGACGACCGCGCGGCGGTCGTTGGAGATGCGATACCGCGGCACGGAACCGACGACGGGCACCTGCAGAATCTCAGACGCTTCCTCATTGTCCAACACCTTGCGGGAGATCCGTGCGGCAATAACGGCAAGCACCAGCCCGAAGACCAGACCACCAAGAACGCCGGCGGCGAGGATCTTGCGATTCGATGAAACGACCGGGACCGTCGGCAACGTTGCCGCCTGGACGATCTGGCTGGAGACACGAACCTGATCGCCGAGCTCGAGTTCGTTCTTGGTCGCACTGACGCCCTGGTATTGCGACAGCACCGATTGCTTTTGCGAAACGAGACTGGGAACGACCTGTTCGATTGGAGGAATCGGCGGGCATGTCGTCGTACAGACGGTGCCCGATGCAGGAAGGTACGGCGCCATCGCCGCGGCAATGGCTGCATCGATCGCCGTCAGTTGTTCTTGCAGCGCGAGCAACTTGGCATTGACACCGGCCAGGCTGGAGTTGCGCGTGGCGTCGACCTGCGTCTGCAGATTGGCGAAGTACTGCTGGACGTAGACCTTTGCGATGGCCTGCGACATGCGCGGGTCGGGCGTCGACACGGTGAGCTCGACGATGTCGGTGTTTTGCGCCTGCACGACGGAGAGTGTCCCGAGAATGCTCTCCGCGGTGGCGCCGTCGCCGATCACCAGCGCAACCGCATCGGCAGCGCTGTGCGAGCCCAGAACCAGCAACTGTCCGGCCACATAGCGGTCGGAGCTCAAACCGCCAGTCTCGGGCGACACGCTGGGTGGTGCGATGTACAACAGTGCCCGCGACTGATACACAGTCTCGGTATCGCCGCGCAGCGTCACGCCAACAGCGCTGCCGATGAGCAGGCCACCAAGGGCCAGCCACCAGTAGCGCTTGACCGCGCTTACGACGAACGAGAGTTCCACCAAACACCGCCTTGAGAATGGAGATTCAGCCGTAAAGGCTATCGGCCGATACTCAACTGTTCTGAAACACACTTACACCGACCGTGGTAATCGATTCGCACCAACAGCAAGTGCTGTCGGTCGTATTTCGTCGCGCCCGAATTCTTTGGCCGCAATCATCATCGCTTGCTTCACCTGCGCATCGCTCGTCAGTTCATGCAATCTTTCCGAAAAACAGAAGGACGCGACCGACCCCCGCGCGACCACCGTTGGTGTCTCCAATCCGGTAGTCACCGCCGGTCCGCAAGCCGATGTCGTCGAGCAGCCAATCGTTCAGGGCACTTACCTTTGGCGCTCGATGCCTGTCGGCGCCGGCGGCTATGTCACCGGCATTGTTGCTGCCGACGCACCACAGACCGCGATGTATGCCCGAACCGACGTCGGCGGGGCGTACCGATGGGATCCGACAACTCAACGCTGGACGCAGCTGCTTGACGCGACATCGCTTCCCGGCGCCCGACCGGCCGACGTGTTGAGCGTCGACAGCATCGCTGTCGCACCATCGCTTGGCTCGCGCGTCTACCTCGCGCTGGGCAACGACGAGAACCCTGCACCCGACATTCCGATCGCAGGCAACGGTCGCATTCTGATCAGCGACGACAGCGGCGCGACCTGGCGAGTGAGCGATCAGCGCTGGTTTATCAGCGGCAACCAACGCTTCCGCGCGGGCAGCGAGCGTCTCGTCGTTGATCCCGCCAATCCCGATCACGTGTTGTTTGGAAGTTCCCGCGAAGGGCTGTTCCAATCGTTCGACGCTGGAACTACGTGGGCACAGATCCCGCTCACGACGGTGCCAGCTGGAGTTATCGACGATTCGACCACCGATCAACCCGGTGTGTCGTCGGTCGGTTTCGTCGGCAGCGCAATGTTTGCGGCGGTCGCCGGCAACGGCGTGTACATCAGCACCGCCGCGGGTGCATCGTGGACTCTCGTCCGCCCACTCGACGCTGCGCAATACGGAGTTGGCGCGGTCAACGTCGCGGGCGATCTGTGGATCGCACTTAATCGCACCGACGGTCTTCCCGCGAACGTGTCGAAATTCGACCTCGACACATCGGCGTGGACCGACCTGCCCATTCCGTCGACATCGTTGGTCGCAGTGTTCGCGGTCGACCCCACCGATGCGAACCACGTGGCTCTCGCTGATGAGGCAGTGCGCGACGGACACTTCTGGACTTCCGCCGACGGCGGGCAGAGTTGGGTGACGCACGACGTCGAGATCGCTTCGCCGCAGATCCCGTGGCTGGCGAATACCGATCTCGCGGACTTCATGGCGACCGGGCGACTGATGTTCGATCCTGCGGGCGGGACGCTTTGGTTCGCGGAGGGAATGGCGGTTTGGCAGACCACCGATCCTGAGGCCGCGACGGTGACGTTCACTTCCGCGAGCCGCGGCATTGAGGAAACAGTCGCATCGGCTGTGATCAGTGCACCGGGCGGCGTGCCGATCGGCGCCATCGCCGATCGACAGGGCTTTCGCTTCGACGACGTGACGCACTACCCGGAGCGAACTCTGATCGACGACACGTTCGTCGGCGGAACAGGTTTGGACTACAGCGGCGCGCATCCCGAGGTCGTTGCGTGGGTCGGCGCCGAGTATCACATTTACTACTCCGAAGAGCGACGTGCCCGCGGTGCAATCTCGACCGACGGTGGCATCACGTGGCAGCAGTTCGGTGGCACGACGCCCGACATGTTCGGCGGCGAAGTCGCGGTGTCGGCAGTTGATCCAAACGTATTGGTGTGGCTGCCAACCCACTTCAGCGATCCGTGGGAATACCTGCGCAGCCCGGTCGGCGTGTACTACAGCCACGACGGTGGCCAGACGTGGACGCACATCGACTCAGTTGGCGGAGCCGATTCGTTCCACCGTTTCATGTGGTGGTTCAACCGGCGAGCACTGGCGGCCGACCGTGTCAACGGCAAGTTCTATCTGATGTCGGATGAAGGCCGCTTCTTTTCCAGCAGCGACGGCGCCGCGACGTGGCAAGAGGCAGCGAACGCTCCACCGTGTCTCGACTCGAACGCATGCCACGTACTCGGCCAATTGCAGGCACACCCCGGCATCGCCGAACGGCTATGGGCAGGCGTCGGAAGCGACGGCATATATCGCACCGACGACGCAGGTCGCACGCCGTGGATCAAGCTGCCAGGCGTGGACGAAGTGCGTGCGATGGGCTTCGGTGCGCCGATGACGGCGGGCGGTCCTGCTGCTGTGTTCGTGTACGGCCGAGCCAACGGCGACGCGCAAGCGGGCCTGTATCGCAGTGACGACGACGGCAACAAATGGCAACTGATTACGTCGTTCCCTGCCGGGTCGTACTCCGACATCAATGCGATCAGCGGCGACCCGGATGTCCCTGGTCGGGTTTACATCGCGTTCAGCGGGACCGGCTTCGCACAAGGCGATCCGATCGGAGCGACACCGTGAAGCGCTTGCGCTGCGCACTCATCGGAGCCGACACACTCCTCATCGAGTGTGGCCGGCTGCTGCGCGAGCGAGGCCACGAGATCGTGTCGGTGGCGGCGGGCAGCGAACGCGTCGCAACGTGGGCGACGCAATCGGGGCTTGCGGCGCGTGACGTGAACCAGCTCGACGTATGGGCGAGCGAACTGAGTGATCAATCGGTCGATTACATCTTCGCAATCACGCATCTGCACTTATTGCCAAAGTCGCTTGTCGCCGCAGCACGAGAGATGGCAATCAACTTTCACGACGGACCATTGCCGGAATACGCGGGGCTGAACACTCCTGTGTGGGGGCTACTGCGCGGCGAGACCGAGTGGGGTGTTACGTGGCACCGCATCGATACCGGGGTTGATACCGGCGACATCGTGGTGCAACGCCGGTTCGCTGTCGCGGAACGCGACACATCGCTCTCGCTCAACACCCGCAACTTCGAAGTAGCAATCGACAGCTTTAGCGAGCTGGTCGACGTGCTCGAGGCAGACGCAGTCGTTGCCCGCGCACAGGACACGAGCGCATCGAAGGCGGCCTTCAAGCGCGCCGACCGCCCCGATGGCGTGCTCAACTTCACTCAAAGCTCAGCCGACGTCGACCGAGTCGTGCGCGCGTTGCACTTTGGGCCGCATCAGAATCTTGTTGCAGCGGCCGTGCTGTGGAATCCGATCGCGGCAGTGGTCGTTGGCTCCTCAGAGCTTGCCGAGACCCGCTCTCCCGCTGAGCCAGGCACTGTGCTCGCAGCTAACGAGTCGGGGCTCACCGTCGCCTGCGCTGTCGGCGCGATTGTGCTCGGCGACCTGCGCTGGCTCGACGGTACACAGTGCACCGCGTTGGAGTTCATGGCCGCAGCCGGTGCGGCGGTCGGAGAGACTTTGCCGCAACTGACGGCCGAGCAGCGCACTTGGCTCGCCGACTTCGCCTCGACCAGCCAGCCGCGTGAGGCAAGCGTTGCTGCGCAACTCGCGTCCATGTCGGCAGCGGAGTTCCCCTGGCCGCGCCGGCCTGAGGCGGGCACCACCGGCAACGGTCGGCGCCTTGTCGCCATCGTTCCGCTGACGGACACATGCACGCCGGAGCGGATTTCTCTGGCACTCGCGTCGATGCTTGCACGCCTGACACCAGACGGCGGCGCACACGTCGCGCTCGGCCTGGCTTTGCCACCTGCATTCGCTCGGCCCCTGATCTGCAGCGAGGCAGTCTTCGACCCGACCGCGCAGCAGCTCGGTGACGCGTGCGCCTCCGGCTGGTATCGCGACCTTGTGGCGCGAACGCCGAACCTCGCCGGTCGCCGCGAATTACTGCTTGGACTCAACCTTCCAATCGGAATTCGCGTCAACCGCAACGACGCGCCACTACCGCAGAGCGACGTGGTGCTGCAGCCATCCAGTGGCGCTGGGTGGGAGATTGAGTACGACTCAGCGGCTGTCGACGAAAAGTACGCCGTCGAGTTCGCTCGCTGCGTTGCAGCCACGGTCGCCGCGGCAGATGCTTCGTTACTGCCCGAAGCAGAGCACGATCGTGTCGTCCAGCAGTGGAACGCCACAGATAAGTCGTACGAATCGGCATGCATCCATGAGTTGATCGCCAAGCAGGTTGCCGCCACCCCACGGCGCCAGGCGATTCTGTGCGGCACCGAGGCTTTGACGTACCAGGAGCTGTCAGATCGTGCCGCCCGTCTCGCCGCGCGCTTGCAGCAGTTGGGCGTCGGCCCCGACTCGCTGGTTGGCGTGCATGTAGCTCGCAGCGTGGAGCTCGTCGTCGCCGTGCTTGCGGTACTGCAAGCTGGCGGAGCGTACGTTCCGCTCGACCCCGCGTATCCGGCGGATCGTTTGCGACACATGATCGCTGACAGCGACACGCGCGTAATCGTTTGTCAGGAGAGAGATCGCTCGCAGCTGCCGCTTCCGATCGACGGCCTACCGCGTTCGATCGTGGCGATCGATGTGCCGTTCGCTGAATGTCCGGTGCCCGTGCATGCGGCGCGGGCCGACAACCTCGCGTACTGCATTTACACATCGGGAAGTTCCGGCACACCGAAGGGCGTGTTGGTCGAGCATCGCAACGTCGCGAACTTGTTCGCCGCGATGGACTCCGTGATCACACGTGCAGAAGACGAGACATGGTGCGCGGTAACCAGCCTGTCGTTCGATATCTCCGTACTGGAACTGCTGTACACGCTCGCTCGTGGCATGCGCATTGTGCTGTACGTCCCCGACACGCATCGCGCCCTCGGTACCGCCGCACGCAAAGCAATGGACTTTTCGCTGTTCTACTTCTCCGCCGAAGAGGCCGGCGACCGCCGCGACAAGTACCGCCTATTGCTCGAGGGCGCGCGCTTCGCCGATGCCAACGGTTTCTGTGCTGTGTGGACGCCGGAACGCCACTTCCACTCGTTCGGCGGGCTGTACCCGAATCCGGCAGTCACTGCCGCCGCGATTGCGACAGTCACCGAACGAATCAGCATTCGCGCTGGTTCGGTTGTGCTGCCTTTGCACCACCCAGTCGAGATCGCCGAAGCATGGAGCATGGTCGACAACCTCTCCAACGGCCGCGCCGGCGTCTCGTTTGCCAGTGGCTGGCAACCAAACGACTTCGTCTTGCGTCCACAGAACTACGCGAACGCGAAGGTCGCGATGTACGAGGGCATCGAACAGGTCCGCAGGCTGTGGCGCGGAGAGTCGGTGGCCTTCGACGGCCCCAACGGCGAGGCGGTCAATGTTGCGACCTTGCCGCGACCGGTGCAGCCGGAATTGCCGATGTGGATCACCACCGCTGGCAACCCAGAGAGCTTCGCGGCCGCGGGCACGGCGGGCACAAATCTGCTGACGCACCTGGTCGGTCAGTCAATCGAGCAACTGGCATCGAAGATTGCCTCCTACCGCGCCGCTCGGGCCGCTGCTGGTCACGATCCAGCGACCGGCATCGTGACCTTGATGTTGCACGCATTCGTCGGCGACGATGAAGCAACGGTGCGCAGGACGGTTCGCGAACCGTTACGCCAATACCTGAACACGTCGTACAACTTGCTCCGCGAACACGCATGGGCCTTTCCGACATTCCGTCGTCCCGATGGTGGCGCCGTCACCAATCCCGACGATCTCGTCGACGACGACATGGCAAGCCTGGCGGGCGACGACCTTGACGCTGTCCTCGACTTCGCCGCCGAGCGCTACTACGCGAGTAGCGGACTATTCGGAACCTCCGAGCAAGTGCTCCCGATTGTCGAGCGCTTACATCAGGTCGGCGTCGACGAGATCGCATGCCTCATCGACTTCGGCGTCGACACCGACACGGTCCTGGACAATCTTGCGAACCTTGCCCGCGTTCTCGAAGCCGCCCAGCAAGACGACGCGCCAGCTGTCATCGACGAGGTCTCGATTGCCGAGTTGGTGACGTCAACCAAGACGACTCACATTCAGTGCACACCCTCGATGGCGCGCATGTTTACCCATGATCCAGCAATGCGAATCGCATTGAGCGGAGTACGGCATCTGCTCGTCGGTGGCGAAGCACTGCCAACAGATCTCGCGCACGAGTTGCAATCACTCGTCGGCGGAGTAGTGACCAACATGTACGGCCCGACCGAAACCACCGTGTGGTCGAGTACTTGGCAGCTGGCACCAAATATCGACTGGACCCCGATTGGTCAGCCGATCGCCAACACGCAGCTCTACGTACTCGATGAGATCAGGCAGCCGAGCCCAATCGGTGTCGCCGGCCACCTCTGGATCGGTGGCGAGGGCGTTGCTCGCGGGTATCACCAGCGAGCGGACCTCACTGCTGAGCGCTTCGCACCCGATCCGTTCCGACCGGGCGGCCGGGTTTATCGCACAGGTGATCTTGCGCGCTGGCATGAGCAGCCCGACGGTGGTGGACTGTTGGAGTTCATCGGTCGCGCCGATCAGCAGGTCAAGCTGCGCGGACATCGCGTCGAACTCGGCGAGATAGAGGCAGCGATCCGACAGGTCGCCGACGTCGACGACTGCGCGGTAGTTGTGGTCGACCCCGACGATGAACGACACGACCAGCAGTTAGTCGCATACGTCGTCACCGGACAACCGGCCACGTTCGACTCTGCGAGCATTCGCGAACAATTGCGCTTGCGGCTACCGGAAGTGATGGTCCCTAACCAAGTGATCGTGTTGCCCGCGCTGCCGCGTACGCCAAACGGCAAGCTGGATAGACGCGCTTTGCCGACTAGGCCAACCGCGGCGACCGCCGAGGTCGCCCCACCAACCAGCGAAATCGAGCAGCAAGTGCTCACCGACTGGCAGAACGTGCTGAGCACGAAGGCGATCGGCATCGACGACAACTTCTTCGACGCCGGCGGACACTCGCTGCTCGTCGTGCGACTTCATCGCCAGCTGCAACAAACGCTTGGTCGGCCGATCGCGCTCACCGATCTTTACCGGTTCCCCACGGTCCGTACCTTCGCTGACTCGCTGATCAGCACCTCGCGGCCGGCCGCTATCGACACAGCACTCGATCGCGCCGCGCGTCGACGTGCCATTACGCAGGCGCGATCATGAGCGAAGCAATCGCCATCGTCGGTATGTCCCTGCGTGTACCCGGTGCGGCGACGCCTACCGAGTTCTGGAAGAACCTCGCAGCGGGTGTAGAGAGCATCACGACGCTCAGCGACGAACAGCTTTCGGTCGCCGGCGTGTCGCGCGACGCAATGCAGCGGCAGGGCTACGTACGCCGAGCGGCGATGCTCGAGCGCATGGAGTGCTTCGACGCGGAGTTCTTTGGCTTCTCACCGAAGGACGCGGCGATCATGGATCCGCAGCACCGCCAGTTCCTCTCGGCGTGTTGGGAAGCGTTGGAGGACGCTGCGCACCCGGCTTCGACGTTTGGTGGTTCCATCGGTGTGTTCGGTGGGTGCGGAATGGGCTCGTACCTCGCCTTCAACCTGCTGAGTAATCGTCAGCTCGTCGACGACGTGGGGATGTTCCTGCTGCGCCACACCGGCAACGACAAGGACTTCCTCGTCACCCGAGCCAGTTACCTGCTGGATCTGCAGGGTCCCGCGGTCAACGTGCAGACCGCATGTTCCACGTCGCTGGTCGCGACCCATCTCGCGGTGCAGAACCTGTTGAGCGGCGAGTGCGATCTCGCGCTCGCTGGTGGCGTGACGATCGAGATTCCCCACGGTCGCGGCTATCAGTATCAGTCAGGCGAGATCCTGTCGCCCGATGGTCACTGCCGCGCCTTCGATTCTGAAGCGGCTGGCACGGTGTTTGGCAGCGGTGTCGGCGTTGTCGTCTTACGTCGGCTGTCCGAGGCCGTTGCCGACGGCGATCACATTTACGCCGTGATCCGTGGCACCGCGATCAACAACGACGGCGCGCGCAAGGTCGGCTACCTGGCTCCTTCCGTGGATGGTCAGGCCGCGTGCATCGCCGAGGCACTCGCAGTTGCCGAAGTTCCGGCGACCACTGTGCAGTTGGTCGAGTGCCACGGCACCGGCACTGCGATGGGCGACCCAATCGAGATCGCAGCACTCGATCAGGCCTTTGGCCGTCCGACGGATGGAACGCCGTACTGCCAGATCGGCAGCGTGAAGACCAACATCGGCCACCTCGATACTGCGGCCGGTGCCGCAAGTCTGATCAAAGCGAGTTTGGCGCTGCACAACCGAGCAATTCCGCCGAGCCTGCACTACCGCCGCGCGAATCCGAACAGCGTTCTCGACGGCAGCGCGTTTCGTGTTGCGACCGAGCTTGCCGACTGGCCGGTGACAACTGGTGCGCCACGTCGCGCTGGCGTCAACTCGTTGGGCGTTGGCGGTACGAACGCGTTCGCGGTACTCGAGGAAGCACCGACACAACCGACGAGCGCCGCGCCTGAAGGGCCGCAACTGCTGGTGCTGTCGGCGCGAAACCGGGCTGCGCTCGACGGTGCGAGCGAACGCCTTGCCCGTCACCTTGAGGAACACCCCGAACTCAATCTTGCCGACGTTGCGCACACACTTCATGTCGGACGTCACCAGTTCAGCGAGCGACGAGTAGTCGCCGCCACTTCGGTCACCGAGGCAGCGCAGCTGCTGCGCAGTGGCGATGCGCGACATGTATTCACACACAGTGCCGGCTCACGCCGACCGCCCATCGTGTTCCTCTTTCCAGGTGGCGGAACGCAGTACCCGCGGATGGCAGCACAGCTGTACGACGCCGAGCCGACGTTCCGCCGTCACGTCGACGACGGTCTGCGCCTGGCCAAAGAAGTTCATGATCTCGACCTCCTGCCGCTGTTATTCGCCGACCGTGATCAAGCAACGACGACCGATGCGCAAGCGGCAGCAGTGGCGTTTCAGGATCCGTCGTTGCAACTGCCAGCACTGTTGATCGTCGAGCACGCACTTGCGCAACTGCTCATCAGTTGGGGCGTCGTCCCCACCGCACTTGCCGGTCACAGCGTGGGCGAGACGGTCGCTGCATGTGTTTCGGGCACGATGACCTTCGCCGACTGCCTTGGCTTGGTCGTGCTGCGCGGCAAGCTGATGGCACGCACGCGTGGCGGCATGGTGTCGGTTCGCATGCCCGCCGCGGAGTTGCAGCCGCTGCTGCACGAGTGCGGACTCGACCTCGGTGTCGTCAACGCACCCGATCTCTGCGTGGCATCAGGACCAGAGGATGGGCTCGTCGCGCTCGAGGCTCGCCTCGCACAACTCGGTGTCGAGTTCAGCAGAGTGCGCATCAACATTGCGGCTCACAGCCGACTCCTCGATCCGGTGCTGGACGAGTTTCGCGCCTACCTACAGACGATCGCGCTCTCGGTCCCCCGCATCACGTGGGTTTCAAACCAATCCGGCACGTGGATCACACATGCTGAAGCAACCGACCCCGAATACTGGGTGCGCCAATTGCGCGGCACGGTCGACTTCGCGGCCAACATCGCCACCGTCGCAACCGAACACAGCGACGCGGTATTCGTCGAGGTCGGTCCTGGTACCACGTTGTGCTCGCTGGCGCGACTGAACCCTGCTGTTGGAGCACGCCACGGAACTGTGCACACGATGCGTCAGTCGGAAGAACCCGTCGACGATTCGGCTGTGCTACTCACGGCACTTGGCCGCTTGTGGGCGTTGGGTGGCGACTATCCGACGGTGCAGGCATACACCGCCGGCCCGGGCGCTACACGACTGCGCCTGAGCTTGCCGACCTACGCGTTCCAAGAGCAGCGCTACTTCATCGAGGCGCGCTCGGACGACCGCAGCGGCACCGCTGAAGCGGCAATGCTCGAGCGGTCGCCCGCTGATCGGTGGTTCTGGGAGCCGGTGTGGATGCGCAGCAGCGTGGACAAACCGACGACCGAGACCACTACGTATTTGGTGTTTGCCGATGTCGTTGGCATCGCCGACAGGGTGGTCGTGCGCTTGCGTGCGGCCGGGCATCGCGTGGCCGTCGTCCGCGCCGGCGACTCGTATCGCATGATTCGACCCGACGAGTACCTACTGGCTGCCGAGCACGGGCGCAGCGGTTACGAGCAACTGCTCGCCGATCTCGTACGCAACGGTTACGTACCCGATCGCATCCTCAACCTGGCACTGCTCGCCGAGCGACCCGCGTTTCGACCGGGGCACAGCTTCTTTCATCGCAATCAAGAACTGGGCTTCTACAACCTCGTGTTCTTTATGCAAGCGTGGGCAGCCGAGGGCCTGCGGCGACCACTGCGAGTCGTTGTCGCTACGGCCAACGCGCAAAAGGCCATCGCGAGCGACACGGTGGCATGGCCCGAGCAGGCAACGGTGCTCGGTCCGCTACAAGTGCTTCCACACGAACTGCCCGAACTCACGTGCGTCGCGGTCGACGTCCTACTACCAACTGCTAAGCGGCGATCGAAGCCGAACTACGACGGCGTCGTCGATGCGATGCTCAGTGAGGCGCAAGCCTCGGTCGCCGACGAGAGCGGCACTGTCGTTGCCGCATGGCGCGATGGGGTTCGGTTGGTGCGCACCTATCGGCCCGCAATCTCGAAGTCAGCCGTGCCGTTCCCACTACGTCGCGGTGGCGTTGTCTTGATAACGGGCGGTCTTGGCGGCGTCGGTCTGACAATTGCGCGCCAGCTTCACGACACGCTTGGCGCGCGACTGGTGCTCGCAACACGCACTGCACTACCACCCGTCGAGCAGTGGGCAGAACTCAATCGCACACTGGACGCAGATCACCCACTGCTGGCGCGCATCGAAGGACTGACGGCGCTGCGCGCTGCCGGTGCGGATGTGACCGTCGTGCCCGTCGATGTCACCAACATTGCGCGCATGCGCGAAGTCATTGCCGAGATCCGATCCACGCATGGCGGACTGCACGGCATTGTTCATGCTGCGGGCGTTATCGACGATCGACCGCTCCTGGAGAAAGAGCAGGTCGACATCGAGCGCGTGCTCGCAGCCAAGGTGTACGGCACGCTCGTGCTCGACGAACTGACACGCGATCAGCCGCTCGACTTCTTCGTCGTGTTTTCGTCCACCAGTGCTATTACCGGTCCGGCCGGCCAACTTGACTACGTCGCTGCGAATGCATTTCTGGAGTCGTATGCGCTAGCGCGCCCCGAGCGGATCACCTCCATCGCGTGGGGTGCTTGGGCCGATGTTGGCATGGCCGTTGAATCGGTACACCGCTTGCTCGATGATGGCCGTCAGCGCGCCAAGCCATGCGACGGTCCACTGTTCTCGACCTACATCAGCGACCCATCAGGCGAGATCACGCTGAATGCATCATGGCCGAGCGACGCCTGGTTCTTGAACGAGCATCGCACCGCCTCGGGCGCTTCTATGTTTCCCGGCGCCGGATATCTCGAGCTCGCGCGGCAAGCGCTGCGCGAGGCCGGCATTCATCGGCCGTTCGAGTTGCGCGAGCTGGTGATGATCGCACCGCTCGCAACCGCGGATGCAGAACCGACCCGAGTGCAAGCGATCCTCGCTCCCACCGACTACGGCTATTCGTTGGAGGTCCGCCGCCGGGCAGACGGCGAAGAACGGAAGTGGGCG
>JAYVVU010000410.1:0-6245 GCA_043786755.1 Actinomycetota bacterium | reverse complement strand
GACAGGACGCAGCGCAGCGATGTACTGCTTGTTGCGCATCACGAAACGCCCGAGCGCAACCTTGCCGGCCTTCTCCATCGCGCGGGTCAGCAGCGCGTATGGCTTCGGTGTCTTGTCCGGAGCAACGATGTATGCCGAGTCGAAGTACACCGGATCGATCTCATCAAGGTCGACGAACTCTTCCAGGTCGATGCTACGTGTCGCGCTGGGGATAAACGGCTCGAGTTCGTCGGGGTCGACGACGACGTAGCGGCCCTTAGAGATTTCGTAGCCCTTGACGATGTGCTCGTCGGGGACTTCTTCACCAGTGTCGGCGGAAACTTTGCGCAGCTTGATGCGACTCATCGTGCGGTCGTCAAGCTGATTGAACGACACGCTCTTCTTGCTCACGCCGTTGTACAACTTGATAGGGATGGCGACGAGCCCGAAACTGATTGTTCCGCTCCACACTGGTCTGGGCATAGTCAAAGTCTGCCCCAGAATCACCCAAATCAAACAGCTCTGCGCTCGCAGCCTTACCCCGCAAGGACTGCCCTGGCCACCAGGTCGGTACCGAACGCCGTGAGAATCGCAAGATAAAGGAACCCCGTCGCGGCCATCACGGCCGAGTAGTAGCGCTCGCGCAGCGCAGCTCGCGTCACGAACACCAGGACAATCGTCGTGATGGCGGACGCCGCCCAGAACCAGCCGAGCTGACCCTTCCATCCATCGTCGACTGCGCCGGTCCACACAGACACCATTCCTGTCGGCAAGAGCATCGCAGTGACTTCCACTGGCCATGTGAAGCCGAGCAGACGAACGAGTTCATTGAGGTGGCGACGGGGTAAGCCTGGCTGCACGAGGTACCAATGACCGAGCAACATCGCGTCCGTGACTACGCCGAGGAACGCTGCGCCCACGAACACACGCAGCACCGACAAGGCACTTGCCGTTGTACTACCGGTGCCATCGGCCGCGTCCAGCGCTCCGGCCAACAAACCCACTGAGGCGACGATGGGGCCGAGCAGGTCGAGAATCGGCGGGATGCGCTGGAGGTCGCCACGACGCACAATCGAGGCCGCGAGTGCGACCGCTGCCGCTGCTGCGGTGGCAATCGAGGCCGCCTCGCGCACTGGCACGGCGCCCGACCGGAAGCCGATGACGGCGGCAAGAATCGCCATCACACCAAAGATCGAGCGCAACAGCCACCCATAACCCACGCCGACTTCGCGGCCACGGGTCGTCACCCAAAGGAACAGCAGACCGCCGGCGGCCCACTGCAACAGCACTGTGGCGGCATCGAGGCGGATCACGACGCCGAGACTACGGCTCGCGCCGTAGATTCATTCAGATGAGTCGGCGCAGCGTTCTCGTTCTTTTCACAATCGCGACATCGCTACTGCTCAGCAGCTGCTTCACCGGCGAGCGCCCACATTTCAACAGCGATCCGCTCGCACACGGAGTTCCCACGGGCGACGCGGCCATCGACGCGGTTCTCAGCAAGCTCGACCTCGTAACCGACGGCCCGGCCACTGGCGTGTACACCGTGCTCACCAAGTTCGGCAACACGACCGTCGCTGCGACGGTTGCTCTCGATCGCACGCGCCGGGTCGTGGAAGTCGGCACCGTGCGCTACATCAACACTGGCGAGCAACAGTTCACCTGCACGATTGACGTCGTCACTGAGAACAGCCTCGACTGCACCGCTGGGTTCGCGCCGGCGCGTATCAGCGACATCGGCATCACCATCGACTTCTACGCGGCCGAGGCAGCGACTCGCTTGCGTCGCGATGCACAAGCACAACTGAGCCCGGCCGTCGCCCGCACCGAACTGATCGCCAATCAAGACGCCTCATGCGTTGATGTGACGCTCACTGGCGGCACGGCGACCTATTGCGTGTTGGCGAACGGAATGCTCGCCAAGCTCGATGACGGAGACGTGTTGATCACACTTGGTTTGTTAGTCACGACCGTCGACGGCGCGAAGTTCCTGCCGTCACACCCGTAGCCACAAGACTCTTACCCGATCACGACCAGATCGTGGTTCACGCGGTTCATCGGTAGCGGGCCATCGTCGGTCGCGACCACGATGTCTTCCAATCGCATTCCCCACTCACCCGAAACGTAGATGCCTGGCTCGACACTGAAGGCGTGGCCCGCCGCGATCGGTAGCGAGTTGCCTTCCACCATGTACGGGTCTTCGTGAGCCTCCATGCCGATACCGTGACCAGTGCGATGTATGAAGTACTCGCCGAAACCACCGTCGGCGATGATGCGACGTGCGGCGCGATCGACGTCTTGGCAACTCGCGCCGACGACGCCCGCTGCGACACCAGCAGCCTGCGCCGCGTGCAGCACGGCGTAGGCATCGGCTACCGCCGGTTGCGGTTCGCCAAGTGAGACGCAACGGGTGATGTCGCTGCAATACCCAGCCATCGTGCCGCCGAAGTCGCACAGCACCAGGTCGCCCTTCACGAGCACGCGCTCGCCCGCGTGATGGTGCGGCGACGCAGCGTTCTCGCCAGCGGCCACGATTGCGAAGTTCACGACGTCGTGGCCTTCGGCCAGTAGTCGAGCGGAAATGTCGGCACTGACCGCGGCTTCGGTGCGGCCCACCAGCTCGATCTCGCCAGACTGCAGCTGCGTGGCCACTCGATCGGCAGCGGCACCGGCGGCTTGCAGCGCTGCGATTTCGGCTGCGTCCTTGCGCATGCGCAGTTCGTTCATCACCACGGTGCCGCGCACGTAGCGCGTTGTATCCGATGGCCAGTGCCCGAGCAGCTCGACGAGGAAGCGAGCCCACATCGTGTCGCCCACCGCGGCGACCCGTGGGCGACCAACGAGCGAAGCAACAAGGGCCACTGGGTCGTCGGTTTCGTTCCACGGCAGCAGCGTGAATACGTCGGGGTGCTCGTGCACGCGTGGGGCCTCAAGGCGTGGGATGACCAGCGTCGCTTCGCCATCGCGGGGCACGACCAGCATCGTCAACCGCTCGAGCGGCATTGCTTCGTAGCCGGTGAGGTACGGCAGGTCGCTGCCGACCGAGACGAGTAAGAGGTCGACATCCGAGTGCGCCATGCTGGTGCGCGCCCGGCGCACGCGGTCGGCAAAGATTTGTGAGTCGGGAGCGTGCATGGGTCTCATTCTGCCGTAGATCTTGCGCCGATCAGGCGTGCGGCTGTCGTGCGGCTGTCGTGCGGCTGTCGTACATCTACCGTGGCGGTATGCGTAAGCTCGCCAACGTGCAACGACGCGTCATTCTCCTCACCGGTTTACTCGCCATTGTCGCCGCGGCATGCGGCGCTACCGACCCCGGCGTTACTGCCGTCGGCTCGCAACGGGACGGCGGTGGGCTGATTCCTACCGAGTCCACGCAGCCGGGCGACACAGTGCCCGTCGAGCGGACCTACGAAGTGATCGACGGCGTCGTCGACTTCGGCGAGGCTGGCCCGCAGCATCCCGAGTACGACGGATTCCTGACGGCCGCGTTCGGCGACATCCAGAGTTATTGGGCGGAAGCGTTCCCCGAGGCCTACGGCGGTCAAGCGTTCGAGCCGTTGAGCGGTGGCATCTACGCCGCCTACCCCGATCGGCAATCCCCGATTCCCGGCTGCGGCACACCCCAGTCGACCTATCAAGACGTTGCTGACGGAGCCGCCTTCTATTGCATCGACGGCGACTTCATGGCGTACGACGACACAGGTGCGTTGCCTGGCCTTGTCGACCTGCTCGGCAAGGAAGCTGTGGCAATCGTGTTGGCCCACGAGTTCGGCCATGCCATCCAGGCACGAGCGGGCGAGTGGAACAACCAGACCGTGCTCAAAGAACAGCAGGCCGACTGCTTCGCCGGCGCGTGGACAGCACACGTGGCCAGCGGTGGTAGCGATCTGATCACGTTCGACGACGCCGCCGTGCGCGCCGGGTTGATCGCCATGATCTACGTGCGTGACCCAATTGAGGGCGCAGGCTTGAACGATCCTGATGCGCACGGCACCGGCTTCGATCGCGTTGGTGCCTTCCAGGACGGTTTCGTCGGCGGCGCAACTCGCTGCGTGCCGTTCTTCACAAATCCCCCAACGCTCGTCGACATCCCGTTCGATGCGACGGATCCGAATGCCGGCAACCTGCCGCTGATCGATCCCGCCCCGGACGCCACCAATGGCCCGTCCGACATCGTCACGCTCATTCCGCAAAGCCTCGAGCTGTTCTGGGTTGCGCTGGCGCAGGCCAACTCGGTGGCGTTCACGCCGCCGACGCTGACACCTTTCGCCACTTCCGGCCCGTTCCCGTCGTGCGCCGGCATCGACGAAGCGGCGTACCCGGGCAACGTGCTGTATTGCCCCGGCGACAACACGATCTACTGGGACCAAGACGTGATGCAGGAATTGTCGATCGATCCGTTCACCGGCGACATGTCGGTCGGCTACCTCTTCTCCAACGCGTACAGCGAGGCCGTGCAGACGGCACTCGCCAGCACGCGCACTGGCGAGACACGTGCCTTGTTCGACGACTGCCTCACTGGCGCGTGGGTCGCATACATCGTGCCGCCGATCCCCGACGACGGGCGGGCAGACACGCTGCAGTTGTCGGCTGGCGACCTTGACGAAGCAGTCGTGACGGCAATTGGCCGCAGCGACGTCAGCACCGACACGAATATCGTCGGCAGTGCGTTCGAGAAGATCGACGCGTTCCGCAAGGGCGTGCTCGGCGGACTCAACGTCTGCCAGTAACGCAGCCGCTTAACTAGATCACGGCGGTGGTGTAGTCGTTGTCGTGGTCGACGTGCTTGACGGCGTCGTCGGCGGCGCCAAGGTGGTCGTCGGCGCCGGACTCGTGCTTGGCGCCAGCGTTGTCGACGTACTCGTTGTCGAGGTCGTCGCGTTCGGGTTCGGGTAGTCGAACGGTGGAGTGCGCTCGGCCTTGGTCTGATCTTCAGGTTCTTTGACGCCGTCCCACACGTACACCTTGTCGCCGTTGGCGACCAGGTTGGGGAAGTAGTCGGCGATGTCCATCGGAATACGAACACAACCATGCGATGCCGGCGTCAACGGAACGTTCGAGGCGCCATGGACCGCGATGCCGTAGTTGAAGTACACCGGGTTCCACATGCTGCCCAGTGCTCCGACGCGTTTGCCGGTGTACCGGCGGTAGAACTTGAAAACCCCGCCAGGGGTTTTGGAGAAGCCGCAGATATCTTTCTCGATCGGCACCGCCAATGGCTGGCCGAATTCGTCGGTGTCGTACTTGGCAATCTCGCACCACTTCTCGTTCGAGCCAGTCGAGATGTGGGTGATCAACACCGGCTTGTCGTTAGTGAAGACGATGCCGACCTGCTTGGCGAGGAAGATTTCCATATGGGTCTTGCCCTCGCCCACCTCACGCAACGGCTGAATCGAGATCGGGTCTTGCATCGTCTGCCACATCTCGTTGGTCAGCACACCGGTCGCGTCGGCGGGCGGCGTGTTGAGGATCAACTTCTCAAACGCCCACAGCGCCTGTTGCGTGAGGCGCCCGAACGTGCCATCGATCGGGCCCGGATCGAACCCGAGATCTTTCAGTCGCTGCTGCAACGCCAGCACGTCGTCGCCCTTGGACTTGTACTTGATCGAAGCGGCCAATTGCGTCTTCACGATTGCAGGGTCGGTTGGGATGACGACCAACGGCTGCGTGCTGGGCGGGACCGTGCCCACCTCTACCTCACCTGGGTTATCAAGCAACGTGCTGGTGGTCGTGTCGACGACACTGGTTGTCGTGAAGGCGACGGTCGTGGTCGCGTCTGCCGACGACTCGGTGTTGCGCGCACCGATGAACACAACAGCGCCCAACATTACGCCCGCGGCAACGACGGGCGTCCACCGCCCAATCGGATGATCTTGCAGCGTTCGACGAAGAGTCATTGCTGCTCGCAATCGGTCAAGTGGTCGGAGTCGTTCCGGTGGTGGTCGTTGCCGGAATCGTGGTTGTCGTCGCGGTGACCACAGTCGACGATGTGGTCTTCTTCACCGTCGTCGACGTGCTCGTGGTCGCGGCCGGGTTCGGATAGTTGCCCGGCGGCGTGCTTTGCTTCTTCGTGTAATCCTCGGGCTCCTTGATGCCGTCCCAGACGTACACGCGGTCCTTGTTCTCGACCAAAGTCGGGAAGTAGTCGGCGATCTTGTTCGGGATTCGGATGCAACCATGCGAGGCGGGGTTCAGCGGGACGTCTTTCGCGCCGTGAACGGCAATGCCGTAGTTGAAAAACACCGGGTTCCACATGCCACCGAGAG
>JAYVVU010000409.1:0-6245 GCA_043786755.1 Actinomycetota bacterium | reverse complement strand
CGTGACCTATCCGCGGGTTGGCCGCCGGTCGTGCACATGATTGCCAGCTCGATGGCCAATCTGAGCGATGTTCAGCTGAACATCCTGAACTACGCGCTCCTCGCGCTGATTTATCTCTTCTTCGCACGAGTGCTGTGGGCGGTGTGGAGCGAAGTGCGCGGACCGCGCCCGGGCGTGAACAAGCCACAAGTCGCGCGCGGCCACGTGCCCGACGCGACGACGCCGGCTTCGCGTCCGCCTACTCCAATTGCACCTGCGCACAACCCGAGTCGTGGAAAGTCGGCGAAGCCTCCCTCGCGACTTACGGTGCTCGAGCCGAAGGTGCGTAAGGGCTCGGCGTACCCGATCGGAAACGAGATCACTGTCGGCCGCGGCGCGCAGTGCAACATCGGCGTCCCCGACGACACCTTCGCCTCCCAGCTGCACGCACGTGTGCAACTGCGCAACGGCGCGATGTGGCTGGAAGATTTGGGCAGCACCAACGGCACGCATCTCAACGGTGCGAAGTTGACGATGCCCGTGCAGCTGACGGTCGGCGATCGTGTGCAAATCGGCAGCACCATCTTTGAGGCCCAGTGAAGAAGCGATCGGGTGCCTCCGCACTGTCGATTGGTGCCGCAACGCACGTCGGTCGCGTGCGTACTGGCAACGAAGACTCGTTCATCGCCGAACCGTTAGTAGTCGGTGTCGCCGACGGCATGGGTGGTCATCAGGCTGGCGAAGTCGCCAGCGCGATCGCCGTGCAGATGATGCGCGATCGGCTCGGCCAGGGTGCGTCCAGCGTCGAAGCTGCGACCGCGGCGGTAGTCGCCGCTAACACCGCGATCTTCAACGGCGCGCGCGATATCACCGAACAACGCGGCATGGGCACCACGCTGACGGCGCTGATCGTGCTGGCCGACGCCGAAGCTGCGGCAGTTCGTCGGTTCGTGTTGCTGAACGTCGGCGACAGTCGCACTTACTTGCTACGTGGCGGTCGTTTGCGCCGCGTAACGGTCGACCACAGCTACGTGCAAGAACTCGTCTCGACCGGTCACATCACCGAAGTTGAAGCGCGCACTCATCCGCGGCGCAACATCGTCACGCGGGCACTCGGCATTGAGTCGAATGTTCGTGTCGACAGTTGGGTGCTTCCGTTCGTGAAAGGCGACCGCTACCTGTTGTGCAGCGATGGCCTGGTCGACGAAGTTGACGATGGCGAGATCGCCGACGTGATGGCCGCGCACACCGATGCTCAGCGCGCCGCCGAAGCTTTGGTCGACGCCGCCAACCGGCACGGCGGTCGCGATAACACGACCGTCATCGTCGTTGATGTACTCGATGGCGACGTGTCGCCCGACGGCACCGCCGACCTCGAACTCGACCTGGTGTGGAGCGATCAGCCGGCGACCGGCGGCCGCGTCGATATCGACGCCGACGCTGATCTCACGTCGACGCCAACTCCGCCGCCGCCGCCAGCACCGGCGGTCAGGCGCGAGCAGATCACCGAAGAGATTCCGGTCACGCAGTCCATGACCTCGGCTCCTTCGCGCAAGCGTTTCGGGTTCGGCTCGTTGTTGTTCTGGTTCGGTATCGCGGCGATCATCGCCGGCGCAATCACGCTGGTGCTCGTTGTGCGCCACAACGCTGGCGGCGATCCAGAGCCCGTGCCAACGACGCCATCGACGACGGTCGTCGTTTCCACCACGACAGGTCCGCCGACGACAACGACGCGGCCACCCGCGCCGACGACCACCGGAGGCTGACGCGATGACCAATTCGCCGCTCGCCGCCGCCCGCCGAAATGGCGAGCTTGGTTTGGTCATCATGGCCGCAAGCATCACCGGTGCCGCTTACGTACTCGCATCGTTGGGCAAGAACTCCGAGATGCCGGCAACGGTTGTTCCCTTTCTGCTCGCGCTACTCGGCATGCTCGTCGCCGCGCACGTTGCCACCCGTTACTTCGCACGCGGTGCCGACGGAACGCTGCTTCCGCTAGCCGCGCTGATGCACGGCATCGGCTACGTGATGATCGCCCGCCTCAGCGATCGCCGCGCCGCGTTGCAGACCACGTGGTCGCTTATCGCCATCGTCGCGTTCGTGTTGGTGCTGCTTCTGGTGCAACGCCCACCCGACCTCGCTCGCTACAAGTGGACGTTTCTGTTCATCGGTGCCGGCTCACTTGTCCTTCCGCTCGTGCCGGGCATCGGCACCAGCGTTGGCGGCGCACGCATCTGGGTCAGCGTTGGGCCGGTCAGTATTCAGCCCGGTGAGTTCGCCAAGATTGGCCTCGCGCTCTTCTTCGCCGCCTACCTCGCCGACAATCGCGAGTTGATTGCCGCTGGCACGCGCCGCATCGGTCCGATGCGCATTCCCGAGTTGCGCTATGTGTTGCCGATCACGCTCGCATGGGGTTTCGCAGTTGTGGTGATGGTGGCCGAGAAGGATCTCGGCTCGGCGCTGCTGTTCTTCACGCTCTTCACGGTGATGATGTGGGTTGCAACCGAGCGAGCGATCTACCTGCTGGTCGGGTTTGTGTTGTTCGCGGCTGCCGCGTTTACCGCCTACAAGATGTTCGGGGTCGTGCAGACCCGCGTCGAGATCTGGACCGACCCGTGGTCGCAGTACGAGGGCAAGGGTTACCAATCGGCGCAGTCGATGTTCGCGTTCGCAAACGGCGGCACTGGCGGTACCGGCCTTGGCATGGGCAGCCCGAACAAGATTCCGGCAGCGAGCACCGACTACATCTACGCCGCCATCGGCGAAGAGATGGGTCTTGTGGGCGCGGCAGCGGTTCTGATTGCGTTCGTGTTGATGATCGGCGCCGGCCTACGCATCGCGATTCGCGCCGATCGACCGTTTGAAAAGCTGCTCGCCACCGGCCTCACCACGATCATCGGCATGCAGGCATTCATCATCACCGCCGGTGTACTGCGCGTCATTCCGCTGACGGGCATCACCTTGCCCTTCGTCAGCTACGGCGGCAGCAGCCTGCTATCGAACTACATCCTGTTGGCGTTGCTGATCAGAATCAGCGACTCCAGCGCGAAGCGTCTCGGCGAGGTTCCCAATGAATTGTCCATCGGTGAACGCTGGGACAGGCACAAGTTGCAGCGCGCCGAGAAACGAGCCGTCGCTCCATGAACAAGCAGATCCGCAAACTCGCAGCCGCGCTGCTGGTGTTGTACATGGTCGTGTTCGTCGCGCTCAACACGATTCAGGTCGCTCGCAAAGAAGCGCTCAACGAGAACCCGAACAACAACCGCCAGACGATCCGCGATTTCAACCGTCCGCGTGGCCCGATCGTCACCGCCGACGGCGTCGTGATTGCACAAAGCGTGCCCACGCTGGAAGGCGACGACTTCGATTATCAGCGCGAGTACCCGCTGGGCAACATCTTCAGCAACATCACCGGCTACTACACCTACAGCTTCGGTAGCTCGCAGCTCGAGAAGCGCGAGAGCGAAGTGCTGATGGGCGACACTGCGGCGCAGAAGGTTGCCAGTGTGTTCGGCAGCGGCGACAGCACCGGCAGCGTCGTGCTCACCATGCGCGCCGACCTGCAGCAGCTCGCCGCCGACACGTTGGGCGAGCGCGAGGGTTCAGTCGTCGTGATGGACCCAACGACGGGTGCGATCCTGGCGATGGTCAGCTTTCCCCGCATCGACTCCAACATGATTTCGACGCACAACACATCCGAAGCCGAAGCGGTGCTCGCTTACCTCAACGCGGCTGAGAGCAAGCCGTTGCTGATGAACGCGTATCAAGAGCGCTACATGCCTGGGTCGAGCTTCAAGATCATCACCACCGGCATCGCGCTTGAAAACGGCGTGACCAACCTCGATCGCAGTTGGCCCGACGAGAAGGAATGGCTGCCGCCGCAAACCGACGACCCGATCCAGAACTACGGCGGCAAGGCGTGTGGCGGCACGATGACCGAGATCTTCTATCGCAGCTGCAACATTCCGTTCGCGCAGATGGCCGTCGAACTCGGGCCCGAACGAATGATCGCTGGCGTGCGCGCGTGGGGAATCGGCGAGAAGATCCCCATCGACCTTCCCGGTGCGGCGGCGAGTAACTTCGAAAACTCTGGCAGCGACCCGATCGACTTCTCGCAGAACCTGCCGCTACTCGCGATCGGCGGCTTTGGTCAGGCGAATGACACGATGGTGCCGTTGCACATGTGCATGGTCGCCGCGACGGTTGCCAATGGTGGCCGCATGATGGCGCCGTACGTCATCGACCGCACGCTCGATCACGACGGGCGCGTTCTTGATCGCACCGAACCCGCGACGTGGAAGACGCCGATCTCGCCGGAAACCGCAGCGACGATGACCGACCTGATGGTGCAAGTGGTCAACAACGGAACCGGCAAGCCGATGCAGTTGGCCAACGGCATTCAGGCCGCTGCCAAGACGGGCACCGCGCAGCTCAACTCGGCCGGCGAACCGCAGCGCTCACACGCATGGATTGTTGGGTTTGCGCCCGCGGAAGCACCCCGCTATGTGGTGGCGGTGATGCTGAAGGGCACCAACGACGAGATCAGCGCGAGCACCGGCGGCCGTTTGGCCGGCCCGATCGCCAAGACCATCTTCGATTACCTTTTCAGCCACGAATAATGCACGCGATAGTGACAGTTGGACGGCCGAACGTGCTCACCTACCACGTGAATGAACTTGGGCGACGGGGGTCGGTACGCTCATGCAGCGATTTCGAGCAGGAACTCGCCCAGAAGAGAGAACCGTGAGCGACCACACCGAGCCGACCGTTCTCAACGATCGCTACCAACTTGAACAGCGCATTGGGCGCGGCGGCATGGCCGACGTGTTCTTGGCGCGCGACCTGTTGCTGGATCGGCCCGTCGCGATCAAGGTGCTCTTCCCCGAGTTCGCCGTCGATCCCAACTTCGTCGAGCGCTTTCGTCGTGAAGCGCAAAGCGCCGCCGGGCTGAACCATCCGAACATCGTCAGCGTCTACGACTGGGGCCAATACAGCAACACGTACTTCATGGCGATGGAATACGTGCAGGGCCGCACGCTCGCCGACATCTTGCGCGCCAACGGCAGCGTCAACAGCATGCAAGCGGCGGAGATCGCCAGCGAAGTCGCAGCCGCGATCGGCTTCGCACACCGCAACGGCGTGGTGCACCGTGATATCAAGCCGGCCAACATTCTGGTCGGTTCAAACGGACAGGTGAAGGTCGCCGACTTCGGTATCGCGCGAGCGATGAACGCAGGCACCGAGAGCAACCTCACGCAAGCCGGTTCCGTGATGGGCACGGCGACTTACTTCTCGCCCGAGCAAGCGCAGGGTGCGCAGCCCGACCCGCGCAGCGATCTCTATTCGCTCGGCATTGTGCTCTACGAGATGGTTGCCGGTTCCCCTCCATTCAGCGGCGAGAACCCAGTGAGCATCGCGTATAAGCAAGTGCACGAGTTGCCACGACCGCTGAACCAGTTGGTCGTCGACGTTCCAAAACCGTTTGAGGCGATCGTCGCCAAGTTGCTCGCCAAGCGGCCCGAGATTCGTTACCCGAACGCGGAAGCGTTGCGCGACGACTTGCGTCGCTTCCGCAACGGCGAGCCCGTGCAAGCCTTGGCCGCGGTGATGGGCGGTGCAGCCGCCCCCGGTCGGGGTGGGCCGGCGACCACCGGCGCGCCGCGTTTGCCACCCACCGGCAGCACGACGGCGATGCCGCGCACAACCGCTGTCGGCAAGGTCGGGCACACCGGCGCTGTGCGTCAGATGCCGATGGGGCAAGTACCAACACGCGGTGGCTCTGGTGGCTTGTACGGAATCGTCGCGTTTATCGCACTCGTCGCGCTGGTTGTGGGTGCGATCGTGTTGTTCAATTCGTTGGCGAAGGACGATCAGCCGAGCTCGTTTGGCATGCCGGAAGTGACGCAGCTACCGCTCGATCAGGGCGCGAAGATCCTCACCGACGCGGGTTTGCAATTGAATCCGCCGATCATTGAAGAGAACCCCGACTTCGAAGAGGGTGCCATCGTGCGCACCGAACCCATCGCAGGCGTGATCGTTCAGCGCGATCAATTGGTCACCATCTACTACAACCCGGTGAAGACGCCGTTCACGCTCGACCAAATGGCCGGCAAGTTGCAAGCAGAAGCCGACGCGCTGTTGAAGGGTCTCGGCCTCGTCGTTGGCGACACAATCTCCGAGGAAAACTCCGGTGTCGAGGTCGGCCGCGTGATTCGCACCGAACCACCCGCTGGCAGCCAGGTCAAGCAAGGCGACACGGTCAGACT
>JAYVVU010000408.1:0-6249 GCA_043786755.1 Actinomycetota bacterium | reverse complement strand
GTGATGTCGCGGGACATCGCTGACAGGGGTGTCGCGAGACATCGCTGACACTTGTGCTGATTCTGTCATTGATTGCGTTGGACGGGGTAGTGCTTCTGGTTTGGGTCGAGGGTGAGGCTGCGTATGTGGCGTCCGTTGAGGAAGATCGCGCAGTCTGCGCCGGTGGTCATCAGCGTGAAGGTCTGGTTGGCGTGCTCGATCCCGAGTCCGATTGTGTGACGCTGACCGATCCTGACGTTGCCGCTGCTGTTGGCGGTGTCGGTGCGAGTGATCGTGCTGGTGTCGGTGATTGGATGCCCGGCAGGCATGGCCGCGGGCTGGGCATGCCAGGCGACCGCTGGGGTCTTGCCTCGCAGAGCGCGGTGTGGCCGTTGATGGTTGTAGTGGCGAACGAACCGATCAAGTTGTGCTTGCAACTCGCGAAGGCTGCGAGCAGGTCGCTGCTTGGCCAACCACTTCTTCAGGGTCTGATGAAATCGCTCGACCTTGCCGCAGGTCTGGGGATGGAATGGCGTCGAGGCGATCGGCAGCACCCCAAGAGCTCGCAGGTTGAGCTCGAACTGGCTGACAGAATTACGGCGACTCTGATTGAACGCAGTCCCGTTATCCGACAACAACCGCGCCGGCAGCCCCCATCTGACTGCACTGTGTTCTATGGCTTTCCACGCCCCCGCCGATGTGCATGTGAGAACCGCGAGCGATCGCAAGCACACTCTCGAGTGGTCATCAATGATGTTGATGACCTCCACGATCCGACCGTTGGCGAGCGACCAGTGTGTGGCGTCGATCTGCCACAGATCATTCGGGCGAGCCCACACGAATCGTCGCCATGTCACCTTCGGCCGCTTCTTTGGTTCCGGTGTGATCAGACCCCGACGAACCAGCACACGCCAGATCGTTGCTTCCGACGGCACGCCCACGATCGCCAACTGCAGCAGTCGCTGACGAACCGACCATGGCCCGCTGTCCCAACCGACATCATCAAGTTCCTTTCGGGCCCGCACGACTGCTTCCTCAACGACAACCGAGGTCTGATTCGGTGAACGCAACGGCCGCCGAGACTGCTCTTCCAGCCCAAGCACCCCGCCGGCAGCCTCAGCCCTTCGCTTCCACTTGTAGAACGTCTGACGCGAGATCCGATTCTCTCGACAGAACCCGGCCACCTCCCCGGCACGAACCGCACCAGCCAACGCTGCTGCCAACTTCACATCCATCGCTGTTCCCTTTCCGGCCATCCACCCAGCGTGGACGAACCAAGGTGTCAGCGATGTCTCGCGACATCACCCGTCAGCGATGTCCTGAAACAGAACACTATGGCGTCAGTCGGTAATGGCCGCGACACAAACCGATGGCACCGCTGCGAAAAGTGTCGGAGGACCGAGCAGCTGACTCTGGTCCGGGTCATTGGCGGCTTGCAGCAGCGAAGAAGCGGGTACGACGGTTTCGAAGTAGCGCCCGTCACCACGATCCAGTTCGTCGTGACTGGTACGTTTCCGCGGTGGGCAGTCCTGTTGATCCCCGTGGAGTGCGATTGGCGGAACTCGTCGCGGCGCTGTCGCTCGGGATCGATCTCGGCTTCGGACAGCCCATGGAGCATGTTCTTCGCCAATGTCTGATCGCGCTGCGGCTGGCGGATCGATTGGGGCTTGATGACGATGAACGAGCGACCGTTTACTACACGTCGTTGCTGGTCAACGTCGGCTGTCACACCGACGCCTACGAGTTGACCAAGTGGTTCGGTGACGACATCGCGATGCGCTCTAGTAAATTTGATTTTGAACCGAGAAGTCTGGGCGAGGCTGCGGCAATGTTGCGCATGATCGGTGCTGGCAGTTCTCCCCTGAGTCGTATGCGCACCGGGGTCGAACTTGCGACCAAAAGCAGAACGACGCTATCGAACATGCTGATCAACCACGCTCAACTCGCGGGGCAACTCGCGCATGGTCTCGGTCTATCCGATTCAGTCGGCAGCGCCTTGAAGGGTTCGTACGAACAGTGGAACGGGCGCGGCTCGCCGGGCAACCTCGCCGGCGATGCCATTCCGTACGCATCGCGGATTGCACTGGTAGCGGAATACGTAGAAGTCGCGCATCGCACGGCGGGCGTGACCGCGGCACTTGAGTTGGCCGACAGGCGGGCGGGGAAGATGTTTGATCCGACGATCGCATCCTGCCTGCGAACCAACGCCCACGACATTCTCGACAGCATCGATGGCGTCGAGACGTGGTCAGCAGTCATCGACTCCGAACCCGCGCTTACCGTTCGACTCGACGCCCATCATTTCGAGACGGCGCTGACGGCGATTGCCGACTTTGTCGACCTCAAGTCGCCGTTCACGCTCGGGCACGCGAGGGCAGTGTCCGCGCTCGTTGCTGCGGCCGCGCGCCGCGCGGGGCTTGGCGACGACGAGATCACGATGCTCCGACGCTCTGGGCTCGTTCTCGGCTTTGGTCGTTTGGGTGTGTCGAACTCAGTGTGGGACAAGGTTGGACCGCTTACCATCGGTGAGCGGGAAAGGGTGCGGATGCAGCCCTACTTCACGGAACGAATGCTGCAACAGTCGAACGCCCTGGCCCCGCTTGGTCGTCTCGCTGTTGCGCACCGCGAGCGCCTCGACGGCTCCGGATACCCGCGGGGACTTCCCGGCAACGGGATCTCGTTCCCGGCGCGGCTACTCGGCGCTGCCGACGCATACCAAGCCATGCGCGAACCGCGGCCGTACCGCGAAGCACTCGACCCGGATCAGGCCGCGACTGAGCTACGCGGCGAGGTGCGCGCCGGTCGTATGGACGGTGACGCCGTTGAGGCTGTGCTCGGCGCGGTCGGGCATCGCACCATTCGACGACGCGACGGCGTCGCCGGCTTGACGAGTCGGGAGGTCGAGGTTCTGACCCTGGTGGCGCAGGGTTTCTCCAACAAGCAGATTGCCGAGCGCCTGATCATCGCCCCGAAGACTGCCGGCAACCACGTCGAACACATTTACACCAAAATTGGTGCGGGCAATCGAGCAGCGGCGAGCCTGTTTGCAGTGCAGCACGGACTGCTTCCGGAGAATCTGTTCCAACAGGCAGAGTGATTCCCAAAGATGGGGTGATTACCCCATGACCAGTGCGCTTCCGTACCGCACTATGTGACGCATCCACTCGCTGAAGGAGCGTCACATGTCCAACACAGCAACGCCCACTGCCCGCGGTGGTGCCTTCGTGCACGCCAATGGCATCGACATTCACTACCTCGAGCAGGGGTCAGGCGAACCGCTTGTACTCCTGCATGGCGGCCTCGTCTCCACCGGACCCATCTGGAGCGGTGCCCCCGTCTCGTACAACGAGCATCTCGGCCGCCTCGCCGAGCACTTCCGAGTGATCGCTCCCGACACCCGTGGCTCAGGTGCCACGGTACATAAGGAAGGGACACCTTCAGCGAGCCTGCTCGCCGACGACGTCACGGGTCTCATCAACGCCCTCGGCCTCGACCGACCAATGATCTGCGGATTCAGCGAAGGTGCGCTTACCGCCACCCTCGTCGGCATCCGCAACCCCGATTCAGTGCGAGCTATCGTCAACGACGCCGGATTCGACTTGCTCGACCCGGCATCGCACATGTTTGCCCAGGCGCGTATGTTGCTCGGCGGCAATCCAGAAGCAACCCAGGCCGATCCAGACGCGGCTGCGGCGAATTTTGCGCAAATGGGAATGGGTGAGTTCTTCGAGAAGGTCAAGGCTGATCACGACGACGCTCAGGGCAAGGGTTACTGGCGCACGTTCGTCGACCTTACGTTCCAACGCTGGACCCGGTCGCCCGGTTACACATTCGACGACCTGCGCGGGGTGAAGGCGCCGACTCTGGTCCTGACTGGTGATCGCGACCACTTCTGTTCGGTGGAGGACGCAGTGACCACATTCCGCAAGTTGCCTAACGCGGAACTCGCGGTGATCCCTAACCACGACCACCACATCGGCACAGCGAAGGTCAACGCCGTGATCGAGTTCCTGCTCCGACAATGAGTGGACTGCTGCGCGGTCGCCGTTTGTGTCGCAGGTCGACCACGGCGTGAATCGGTCAGGGCCGCGACACAAACACATTAGCTCGCGATCCTCAGTCGAGGATGCGGGCGACCTCGTCGCGGAGCTTCTGTCGATTCCCGCCTTTGACTGCGTTGGGCGCCCAGACGATCTTCATCTGCGCAGCCATGGCTTTCCTGTGATGGCGTTGGTCGCTGATCAGCTCGAGCGGCTCCCCATTGGCGCGGATCAGATTGTGGCGCATGAGCGACGCCGTCCCTGGCGTGCGCATGACCACCGACTCGCTGAGGTGCCGCGCGTGATCCACGTCTCCATCGGCGAGCGCGAAATATCCGAGATATGCGAGGAAGAGGCTCTCCTCTCCAGGCCACCGTCCACGGCAGTGTTCGCGTGCAGCCCGCGCGATCTCGACTCGCCGAACCTCTGGTGCGTTCATGATGACGGCGCGCTCTAGCTCCAAGATGGGACCCCAACCGCGCCACCCAAGTTCCACTTCCTCGGCAGCAGCAGTTCCACGTAGATCGAGATCGAGGCATGTTGCCGCGACCATCAGTGAATGGATCTCGGTCATCATCCCAGCCAGTTCGCGTCCGGCCTCGTTTGCCACCCGGCGAGACTCGCCGAACGCGGCGACTGCCTCTTCGAAGTAGCCCAGGTGCACGAACGCCTGAACGGAGTTCGCCAGCCCACTCGCCCGGATCATCTGCGACTCATAATCGGGCGCCACCGGTCCAAGGGCGCGAGTCTCAGCTACGACTGCCGCCGGTTCCAACCATGTTCGATACCACCCGCGAAGACCAGCGTTGTCGAAGTCACCCCCGCCGACGAGGAATCGCCACTCGAAGGAACCGTCGTCGTCTGGCGGAGGGTCGTCGAAGGGAAAGTCCTCCAGAAGGTTCATCCGATTGCCGTGCTCGGCCCGCCATTGGCGACACCGGGAGCGCGACCATCCACCAGCGCGTGCCGATCGCTGGATGTCCCGCGCAAGGGTGCCGAGCCCGCTCTCAACAAGGGAAGTCATGCGTACTGCGAGGATCAGCGCAGCACCCTCCACGTCGCGCTCGCGCAGGTGGACCGCAGCTGCTGCGGCGTCAACCACGTCATCTACCCAATTGAGACCCATCGCAGCTTCACTCCACCGCTGCGCGTCGAGCTCCTCGGCCGCCGCGAGATACCAACCAGCGTGAAGATCGCGCACCTCCCGTAGCTGGTCGGATCGCAACATTTCCTCAAGTCCCCACTCGCGCACGGTTTCGAGCAGGCGGAAGCGGGCCTCACCATGCACGTCGTCGACGCGATCGATGAGCGACTTCGCGGTGAGCGACGCGACGCAGTCGGCGACCGATGCTGGGCCAGGGTCGGCAAGCGCTGCGGCCCCGCCGAGGGGAAACGTTCCGACGAAGACGGCGAGCCTGGTCAGCAGGCTGCGTTCTGCCGGCTCGAGCAGCTCGATCGACCAGTCGATCGCGGCACGCAACGTTTGTTGGCGGCGGACCTTGCCCCGACGGCCGCCCGCAAGGAGGGTAAAGCGATCGTCGAGACCGCGGTATATTTCGCTGAGCGTCATCGAGCGAGCGCGGCCGGCCGCGAGCTCGATCGCCAGCGGCAGTCCGTCGAGGCGTCGGCAGATGTTGGCGATCTGGTCGAGGTCGTCGGCGCTCGGATCGAAGCTGGGCATTGCTTCCACGACTCGCTCGACGAAAAGTCGCACCGCCGCGGACCCGACTTCGGATTGCAATGGCTCCACGCGCACGACACGCTCGCCATCGAGATCGAGGAACTCGCGTGAGGTCGCCATCAGATGCAACGACGGCACATCCTTCAGCAGCCGATCCACCAGATCTGCGACGTCATCGATCAGGTGCTCGCAGTTGTCGACGACGATCAGCGTTGCCGACGACGCGAGGTAGTCGCATAGCCGCTCGTATGGCGCACTCGTAACGGTGAGCTGCACACCTCGGCAAAGTGCCGCCAAGATGTCGTCGGGGTCCGACACCGAGGCCAAGTCTGCGAAGTGTGCCCCGCCCTGAAACTCTTCACTCAGCCGTCCCGCCGCTTCAATTGCGAGACTCGTCTTTCCGATACCGCCTGGACCGACCAAGGTCACCAAACGTTCCGACAAGAGCAACGGCACCAGCGACGCCAACTCGCGGTCGCGACCGAGCAGCCGTGTCCGCCGTACCGGCAGCGAATCGCGTGCACCGACCAAGCCTCGCAACGGCGGGAA